>JAJYTX010000078.1 GCA_021792815.1 Pseudomonadota bacterium | reverse complement strand
CAGGCCCGGACACGCAGGCGGCCCGCTCCGCCATCGCTGCCCTGGGAGGCAGCGTGGAGAGCGCGACATGAGCGGCCTATACGAAGCGATGGCGAGTGCCGGGTGGGACACGCTGAATGCGACACAAAAGCAGTGCTGGCTCTCCGCGGCGCAGGCCGACGGTCGCGAGCGATCCATGCTCGCGGCCTATACCCCCATGGGTGACGGAGAGGACCTCGTCGGCGTGCGCGACGAGATCGACTGCGATGAAGGCCGCTGATATGGACCGCTCCGTGACACTGAGCGAAGCCGAACTCACCGCGCTCCTCGAGCGCGCCGTCGCGCGCGCGCTCTCGCAGCGCCCGACAGCCAGCACCGTCACGCTGGAGCAGGCCGGCGAGATGCTGGGCTGCTCGGGTCGGACCGTACGCCGCATGCAACCGCCCTTCGTCGCGGCGAATCGAATTCCCTACTCGTGGGTCTTGGAGCGGCTATCCTCGAGGTAGCCGCTCCACCAAGCCATCATCCTGCGCCGCTCATCGAGATACTCGGCGCGGTGATACGCCTCTCGAACTTGATCCGTCTCGCGGTGCGCGAGCTGGCGCTCAATGGCGTCCCGGCCCCACAGCTTGCTCTCGTTCAGCACCGTGGAGGCCACCGCGCGGAAGCCGTGACCCGTCATGCGACCCTTGTACCCGAGGCGGTACAGCGCAAACAACAGGGTGTTGTTCGAAATCGTGCAGCGCGGATTCTGGCTCGAGGCCAGGATGTAGGGGCTTTCCTCTTCCGTCATCGAGCGCAGCTTCTCGAGGATTGCGCGGACTTGCGGCGATAGCGGAACGACGTGCGGCAGGCCCCGCTTCATGCGCTCGCCGGGAATGACCCAGGTCTCAGCGTCGCGAATCTCCACCCACTCCGCGCCGATCAATTCGCTTGTTCGGGTGAATGTATGCGCGAGCAGCAGCAACCCCAAGCGGGTGACAGGCTCCGGGTAGTCATCAATCGACTTCATTAGCGCCGGTAATTCACCCGGCGTCACCGCCGCCATCGGCGTCTTCTCCACCGCCGGCAGTACCCGGGAAAGCCCGCCGCCGGGATGCGATTCGATATCGCCGTGATCCACGGCATGATCCAGGATCGCGCGGATGCGCTGGCCGAGCCGGTGCGCGGTCTCCACCTTCCCCGCCGCCGCCACGCGGCGCACCACATCGACCAGATCCCCCCGTCGCAGCTCGTCGAGCCGCCGACTGCCGATCACCGGCAGGACGTAATCCCGGATGGACTGCTCCACCGTGCGCTGGCTGTTCGCGTGACTCAGCTCCGGCAGGTGCTGCGCCAGCCACCGCTCGGCGGCCTCGGCGAAGGTGATCGCGGTGCCACCGCCGCGCAGCTCGGCCTCGCGCTTAGCCGCCCACCGCTCCGCTTCCCGGCGCAGCTTGAAGAGCCGGGATTCCCGCCGGCCGGCGACGAATAGGTGCGCCCGCCAGCCCTCGCCGTAGTGCGTAATCGATGCCATTGCCGTGCGGACTCCGTGCGTACTTTTTGGCCGGGAATGGCATTTTGGCCGGACGCATCCGGACAGGCAATAGCTCAACTCATTGATTTGTCAGACTCTGTCACGCGGACTCGACAGAGCCGGACAGATCTGGCGGAGAGGGTGGGATTCGAACCCACGGTCCCCGTGAAGGGACGCCGGTTTTCAAGACCGGTGCAATCAACCGCTCTGCCACCTCTCCGCATGACGGTCGCGATCAGCGACAGATGCTAGCAGAATGGATCTTCCCTGCGCACAGCGGCGAGGCCGTTCCCGCATCTTGAGCCGGAGCGCATCACTCCAGCCGCCAAGCCCCCTCGCACACGCTAGCCGCCAGCGCCCGACGCTCACTCGGTGTCTCGCGCGCCTGCAGAGTCTCGCTCAGCATTTCCTTCGGGGCAGGCCGGCCGACCGCCGCCATGGCCTCGATGCGGAACGCCTCCGGAATGGCGAGCTCGCGCCGCGCCCGCTCGTAGTCAAAGCCCTCCATCCCGTGTACCACGTAGCCGTTGCGAAATCCCTGTAGCGCAAAATAGCCCCACGCGGCGCCGGTATCGTACGAGTGCGTCACGGCCTCCCGCCCGGTGTATGCGTTGAGGATTTTCGAGACGAACACCACGAGCGCAGAGGCCCGCACGCACCATGCCTGATTGCCGCTCGCCAGCAGACCGAAAAAGGTTGGCCACTCGGGTGTGTCGCGCAGCGCGAACAGCATGCGCCAGGGCTGAGCGTTGCCCGAAGACGGGGCCCAGCGTGCCGCTTCAAACAGACTGAGCAGTTCCTCGCGCGCAAGTGGCTCTCCGCTCATCGCCCGCGGCGACCAGCGGTCGAGAAACTGGCTATCTATCGCATGGTCCGCACGGCGGACCGAGCTGCCCTGGATCATCGCAGTGCTCCCATGACGGCCGCAGGCGGCCCGGTGCGGATGATACCAGTCGTCGATTCCTACCGGTGATAGGCGATGCCGAGATAGAACTGGCGGGTCAATGCCGGCTCGAGCATGCCGCCGAAGAGAAATACCCGGGAGTAGTAGCGATGATTACCGAGGTTGCTGACCCCACCCTCGATCCGCCAGTGCGCACCCCAGGCATACTGTCCGGACAAATCCGCTACCGTGTACGCGGGAATCAGCGCCGGGGTGCTGCCGAGCGCCGTGTCGCTGTTCTGGAAGTACTGCGCTCCGACCGCATCGACCATCAGACTCAGCGTCACACCCCGCACCCCGCGCAACGTCACCCCGCCCTTCAGCACGTAGTGCGGGGCGTAGGCGGGCACCTTGCCGGTCTGGCCGGGAATGCGGCTCGAAGTGAACTTCGCATTGAGGAGGCTGACATTCGCAAACACCGTCAGGTGCTCGGCCGAGGACACATCCGGCCACAGACGCAACAGGTCATAGGCGCCCGAGGCCTCCACGCCGCGGCTGCGCAGATCGCCGCTGTTGACATCAATCGTTTCCGTCGGGGTCAGCTGTTCGGTCTCGATTTCGTTGGTTGCATTGATCTGAAAGACGCTCGCATCGTAGTAGAGCCCCGCCTTCGGCCAGCCGTGCACGCCCGCCTCGTAGGTCAGATAGTGCGTGCTCGCCGGATTGTTCACGCCGGCGAAATTGCTGAACGGACTGGCGATGTCAAGATAGCGCACCGGCCGGTAGCCCTGCGAGAGATTGAAATAGGTCTCGTTGCCGCGGCCAAAGTCGTTGCCGAACCCGATGCCGAACAGCGGAATGGTGCGGCTGAAGGTACCGTGCGCGAGGTTCGGGTGCGGCGCGACCGTCTCGTGCGTGTAGAGCTGCTCGTGATCGATCCGCGCCGAGGTCACCACGTGGAAGCGGCCGAAGCGGTACAGGTTCTCCCCGAACAGCGCCACGTAGCGCGTGCGGCGCTGGTCATGATAGAAGAGCGCACCGCTTGCTCCGTACGGGGCGATCAGCGCGTTGGCACTGTCAATCTCGGTGTACGGACTGTTCGAGGCATAGGCGGTGTAGCCGAGGGTGAAGGCGCTGCCGTGCCCCCAGTGATGCAGGAAGCGACCATCGAGCCCCGTGTAATGGAATTTCTGCGACGCGAGCGTCGCTCCTGTGGCCAGCACCGGGCCGCCCGCGGCGTAGCGGCCCGCGCGTGTGACCAGATCCTGATAGCCGGTCCAGAGTTTTTGCACGAACAGACTGCTGTGATCGATCTGATTTCGATAGGTGAGCACCGCCGTGTAGCGATGCGCCCAGTCCCGATCGTCCGGGGTACTCGTCTGGCTGGGATCGGCGCGATACTCGGCGCCGCTCAGCAGGCCGGGCATGCCGCTCGCGAGTGCGTAGGCGTGCACCGCGAGGCTGAGCTTCTGAGCCGGATCGATGCGATAACCGAGGATCAAGTCCCCGGAATCGACCGTGTAATCCCCGTTGCTGCGCTGTCCGTTCGAGTGTCGATGGGAGAAGTCGGCGAGGTAGTCCCAGCGGCCGGCGGGTCCGCTGATCGAGCTGTAGGTGGAGTACAGTCCATCGCTGCCGAAGACCTGATCGGTGCTCGCCTGGGTCGTCTTGCCCGGCCGGCGGGAGATGAAATTGATCACCGGCTCGGGCTGCGGGCCGTAGAGCAGCCCCGAGCCGCCGCGGATCATCTGCACTTGTGAAATGGACTGAAAGTTCGGCAGGTAATACAGCGTCGGATAGCCGATGAAGTCCATCTCCATCGGAATGCCGTCCTGCAGCAGCAGCAGGTACTCGCTCTCCTGCGGATTGCCGAGACCGCGATAGGACAGATTGAGATTGGTCGGGTTCTGCTGCTCGGCGAGCACCAGCCCCGGCAGCTGGTCGAACAGCTGCCGGGGCTGGTTGTTGATGATCGGCGGCTGTTGGTCGAGCTTCACGACGGTGGTGTCGCGGGTCACCGTGATTTGCGTTCCGGAGATCTCCGGCATGGAGTGAGCGTAGCGTGTCCTCGCGTTGTACAGCCACGGCGCCTGGATCAGCACCTGCGCAACGCCCGCCCGGCTGTCCGCGGCCGAGTGGTTTGCGCCCGCGGGATGCTCCGCAGCGCGCGCGCCGGGGCTGCTGAGCGCCAGCGTCTGTCCGTGCGCAACGGCGCAGCACAGCGCGAGCCCCGTAGCCCATGCCTGCCCGATGACCTTCACGAAAACCTCTCAATTCGAATGGGTGAGACCCCGCAACGGGGCGCCGTTGCGGGGGCGCGCGGCGTCAGCGATGGATGGGCCTATTTAAGCGGCGCGAGCCCAACTACTACCATCAGTAGTAAGCGCACCGGACGCGCCAGCGGCTCGGCTCGGCGCACCCGCGCCCCGCTCGCCCGGCCGTCATCGGCCGAACGAGCGGAGCGCTCAGCGGCTCGTCCCAATGCGCTCCCAGCCGCCGAGGTACGGCCGCAGCGCCTTTGGCACGAGCACCGTACCATCGGGCTGCTGATAGTTCTCGAGCACCGCCACCAGCGTGCGCCCGACAGCGAGTCCCGAGCCGTTCAGCGTGTGCACCGGTTCGGGCTTGCCCTGCGGCGCACGCCAGCGTGCCTGCATGCGCCGCGCCTGGAAGGCCTCGAAATTGCTGCACGAGGAGATCTCGCGGTAGCGCCGCTGCGAGGGCAACCACACCTCGAGGTCGTAGGTCTTGGCGCTACCGGCACCGACGTCCGCCGTGCACAGCGCCACGGTGCGGTACGGCAACTCGAGGCGCTGCAACACCTGCTCGGCGTGAGCGGTGAGTTCCTCGAGCGCGCGGTAGGACTCCTCCGGTCGCACGATCTGCACCAGTTCGACCTTGTCGAACTGGTGGCTGCGGATCATGCCGCGGGTGTCCTTGCCGGCCGCGCCCGCCTCGGAGCGGAAGCACGGACTGTGGCACACGAAGCGCAGCGGCAGCGCCTCGGCCGCCACGATCTGCTCGCGCACGAGGTTGGTCACCGGCACCTCGGCGGTCGGGATCAGGTAAAAGCCCTGCTCGCCGCGCACCGCGAACAGATCCTGCTCGAACTTCGGCAATTGACCCGTGCCGAGCAGCGCCTGACTCTGCACCAGGTACGGGACGTACACTTCGGTGTAGCCGTGCTCGAGCGTGTGCAGATCGAGCATGAACTGCGCGAGCGCCCGATGCAGCCGCGCAATCTGACCGCGCATCACCACGAAGCGCGCCCCGGAGAGTCGCGCGGCCGCCTCGAAATCAAGCCCTCCGAGCCGCTCGCCGATCGCCGCATGATCGAGCGGCTCGAAATCGAACGTGCGCGGCTCGCCCCAACGGCGCACCTCGCGGTTGTCCTGCTCGCCGGCCCCATCCGGCACCGACTCGTGCAACAGATTCGGCAGCGTCAGCTGCCAGGCGTCGAGCTCGGCCTGCACCGCATTCAGCGACTGCTCGGCGGCAGCGAGTTCCCCGGTGAGCTGCTCGCCACGCGCAAGCAGCGCACCGGCATCCTCGCCGCGCCCCTTGGCCATGCCTACTGCCTTGGCATTGGTGTTGCGCTCGGCACGCAACCGATCGGACTCGATCTGGGCGCTCTTGCGGCGCTCCTCGAGCGCGCGCAGGCGCTCCACATCGAGCAGGTAACCGCGGCGGGCGAGATTGCGGGCCACGCCTTCCGGATCGGAGCGCAGCAACTTCGGATCGATCATGACTTGCTGTTCCTCAATTTCGCGAGTGCCTCGCCGATTTTGATCTCCAGTCCGCGCGGCACCGGGCGATAGTATCGCCTATCGGGCATCTCATCCGGCAGATAACGCTCCCCGGCCGCGTAGGCCCCAGGCTCATCGTGCGCGTAGCGATAGCCGTGTCCGTAGCCGAGCTGCTTCATCAGGCCCGTGGGCGCATTGCGCAGCCGCAGCGGCACATCGAGTGTGCCGAAGCGCTCGACGTCGGACTTCGCCTCGCCCCAAGCGACATACACCGCGTTGCTCTTGGGCGCGCAGGCGAGATACACGATCGCATTGGCGATCGCCAGCTCGCCCTCGGGACTGCCGAGGCGGTCGTAGGCCTCCCAGGCCTCAAGTGTCAGGGTAAAGGCGCGCGGATCAGCCAACCCCACATCCTCGACCGCCATGCGTACGGCGCGCCGTGCGATGTAGAGCGGATCGCAGCCGCCGTCGAGCATGCGGCTCAACCAATAGAGCGCCCCGTCCGGATCGGTGCCGCGCACCGCCTTGTGCAGCGCTGAGATCTGATCGTAGAACTGCTCCCCGCCCTTGTCGAAGCGCCGCCGCGTGCCGCTCGCCATCTCCTCGGCGTGCGCGAGCGTGATGCGTGCGCCAGGGCCATCGGCTTCGGCGAGACTCGCGGCGAGCTCGAGCATGTTGAGCGCGCGGCGCCCGTCCCCGTCTGCCGCGCGCGCAATCAGCTCGAGCGCGCCCGGCTCGGCGCTGAGTGACAGCGCGCCGAGGCCGCGCTCGCGGTCGGCGAGCGCGCTGCCGAGCAGGTGCACCAGATCGGACTCGCTGAGCGGTTTCAGCACGTAGACGCGCGCCCGCGACAATACCGCGCTCACCACTTCGAACGATGGATTCTCCGTGGTGGCCCCGACAAACGTGAGCGTGCCGTCCTCGAGGTACGGCAGGAAAGTGTCCTGCTGCGCTTTGTTGAACCGGTGCACCTCGTCGAGAAACAACACCGTCGGCCGGCCATGGCTCTGGCGCTCGGCCCGCGCCGCCTCGACCGCCGCGCGGATGTCCTTCACGCCGGCCATCACGGCCGAGAGCGCGATGAACTGCGCGCCGCTGCGCTGGGCGATCAAGCGCGCCAGCGTGGTCTTACCGGTGCCCGGCGGCCCCCACAGGATCAGCGAGTGCATCCGTCCGGACTCGATCGCCTGGCGCAGTGGCTTGCCCGGGGCGAGCAGGTGCCGCTGGCCGGCCACCTCATCGAGTGAGCGCGGCCGCATGCGGTCGGCGAGCGGCCGCGTCAGATCGGCCGGCGAGCTCTGCGGAGCGTTCACTGGGCGGGCTTGCCGATCACATCGACGCCGGCGGGCGGCGTGAAGGTGAGTGCGGCGGCCGGCACGGGCTGATTGACCACCACGTGTTCGAACACGATGGTCGCTTCCTGCCCGAGCGTGTCCTCGAGAATCATCCGCTTGAGCGTGCCGTGCTCGAAGCCGAACAGCGCGCTGCGAAAGTCCGCTCCCGAGGGATGCAGCGGCTCGACGAACACCCAGGTGAGTCCCTCACGCCGGCCGGCCATGCGCTCGCTGAAATGCCGCTGCACATCAACGGTGCCCGACAGCAGCATCGCCGGTGTGGCCGAGAGCGCCGCGCTCACCGGTTGCACCGTCACCTGCTCGAGATCGCGGTCGTAGAACCACAGGTTGCGCCCGTCGGCCACCATCAGCTGCCCGGCTCCCGCGGCAGCGGTGCCGGGTTTCATCGGCAGCGGATGTATGCTCCAGCGGAACCGACCCGGCCGCTTGACGATGAGCGTGCCGGCCGCGCGCGACAGCAGCGCCCCATGCGCATCGACCAGGGTCTGGCGAAAGCTCACCTGCAGGGTGTGCAGGCGGCTGAGGAAGCGATCGAGCGGGGTCGGGCTCTGCGCCGCCGGCACCGCCACCGCGGCGTGCGCCGGCCGTGCCACCGGCAGCAACCCGCCGAGCATCGCGGCGGCCGCGAGCGCCGTCACATACACCACTTTTGCCATGGGAAATCAGTCCTCCGGGCGCGCCGGCACGAGAACCTCGCGCGCGCCATTTGATTGCAGGGGGCCGACCAAGCCCGCCATTTCCATCGCCTCGAGCAGACGCGCCGCGCGGTTGTAGCCGATCTTCAGCCGTCGCTGCACGTAGGAGATCGACGGCTTGCGCTCGGTGGTCACAATCCGCACCGCCTCGTCGTACAGTGCGTCCTGCTCCGGATCGGCACCGGCGCCGCCCTCGCCCTCCTCCCCCGGCAAGCCCGGAATCGGGGTCTGGGGACCGGAGAGCACTTCTTCGATGTAATTCGGCGGTGCCACCTTCTTCAGCGCCTCGGCGACACGATGGACCTCCTGGTCGGAGACGAACGCCCCATGGACGCGCGTCGGCAATGAGGTCCCCGAGGGCAGGTACAGCATGTCGCCGTGCCCGAGCAGCGTCTCGGCGCCCATCTGATCGAGGATGGTGCGCGAGTCGACCTTGGCGGAGACCTGAAAGGCGATGCGGCAGGGAATGTTGGCCTTGATCAGGCCGGTGATCACATCGACCGAGGGCCGCTGGGTGGCGAGCACCAGGTGAATGCCCGAGGCGCGTGCCTTCTGGGCGAGACGCGCGATGAGCTCCTCCACCTTCTTGCCGACGATCATCATCAGATCGGCGAGCTCATCGATCACCACCACGACGTACGGCAGTGCACTGAGGTGCGGGATCTGGCTCTGATCGAGCGTCGGGTCATTGGCCGCGCGCGCGAGCAGCACCGGATCGAGAATCGGCTTGCCGGCGTCGGTGGCCTCTTTGACGCGGCGGTTGAACCCGGCGATGTTACGCACCCCGAGCGCCGCCATCAGCTGATAGCGCCGCTCCATCTCCGCCACGCACCAGCGCAGCGCGTTCGCCGCCTGCTTCATGTCGGTGACCACCGGGGAGAGCAGATGCGGAATCCCCTCGTAGACCGACAGCTCGAGCATCTTTGGGTCGATCATGATCAAGCGCACGTGCTCGGCGGTCGACTTGTACAGCAGCGAGAGCACCATGGCGTTGATGCCCACCGACTTGCCCGAACCGGTGGTGCCGGCGATCAGCAGATGCGGCATGCGCGCCAGATCGGCCACCACGGGGGCGCCGCCGATGTCCTTGCCGAGCGCGAGCGCGAGCGGCGAGTGCACCTCGTCGTAGGCCTTCGAGCGGATGATCTCCCCGAGCGTGACGATCTCGCGCTTCTCGTTGGCGATCTCGAGCCCCATCACGTTCTTGCCGGGAATGACTTCGACCACGCGCACGCTGAGTACCGACAGCGCGCGCGCCAGATCCTTCGAGAGGCTGGTGATCTGGCTTGCCTTGACCCCCGGGGCGGGCCGCAGCTCG
>JAJYTX010000077.1 GCA_021792815.1 Pseudomonadota bacterium | reverse complement strand
CGGTGTTGCTCCACTCGACGATCTTGGCGACCAGGCTGCCGCCGTCGCGCGGCGGCGGGCGGATGACCCAGGGAAACAGCGCGAGCGCGCGCCGCATCACCGGCAGCGGCGTCTGCACGCAGACAGCCGCGATGGTGCCGCCGCCGACGACCACGAACGCCTCGAGCGAGATCAGCGCCATGATGCCCGCGCCCCGCAGCACGGCGCCGAGCAGTACCGCGTTGACGGCGAGCACCAGTCCGATGATGCTCAGGATGTCCATCGGGGCAGCCTGTGCTGGGGCCGCGCGCACTCGCGGTGGCGGGTGTCTCCTGCGGCCGGGCGCGATGCGCGCGGTGTGCGCGGTGTGCGCGGTGTGCGCGGTGTGCGCGGTGTGCGCGCGGTATCCGTGCGGGAAGCCACGACGCTCCCGGCCGGATCAGCCCCCCGTTGCTGCAGGAAGATGGTCATGGATGGCTTGCCCGGCGCATCGGTGGCCGGCGCGGTGCACGGCTTGTCCGCAGCGACACGCGGGCCGCGCCCTGAGCCTGGCGGCGGGCGATGTGCGGCAGCAACGTGGGTGCGCGCGGCTCAATCAGCGGCTCCCCGCCCTCACATGCCGAGACCGGACAGCAGGGCATCGACGTCTGTCTGGGCGGAGGCGACTTCGCCCTGAGTGACCCCGGGGACCACCGGGCCGTGACAGACGCACGGATCTTCACCGACGGTGGCGTGCTCGATCAGGTCTCCCGAGAGGCGGCTGAGACTGCCGAGCGCCTGCTCGAGCTCCTCGACCAGCTTGATGACGCTGCGGATGATCTGTCCGGTGAGATCCTGGTAGCCCTGCGCGAGCAGGACCTCGGCGAGGTTGCGGCGGATCTGCTCGGAGTCGGTGCGCGCCGCGGGCAGGAACGCCTCGAAGGCGCGCATCAGGGGCAGAAACGCCTCGACCGAGCGCACGATGCCCTCGAAGCCCGAGGTGGGAACCCGTTCGCGGAACGAGGCGAGCGCATCGAGCAGCGCGCCCGCCTCGCGCGCGGTGCGTTCGGCGAGCGGCCCGGACTGCTCGACCAGATCGAGCGTGCGGTGCGCCGCGTTGTCGGTCATGTTGATGACGTGGCTGAGGCGGGTGCGGGCGTTGGGGATCTCGTGCTCGGCGAGGTCCGCCAGGCGCGACTCGATGCTGAACCGATCGAGCGCCTTCTGCAGATCGCCGGTGAGCTTGCGGATCTCGGCGAACATTTTCGGCTCGCGCAGCTGCACGATGTGATCGACGGCCACGAAGAACGCGGCTTCATCGCCGCACTGCAGCGCTTCGCCCAGCGTTTCGACGTAGGTGCGGTACTCGCTCTTGAGCACGGAGAAGTTGGACATCACCGCCTCACTTTCCGGCGCCGAGGATTTTGTCGAGTTTTTCCTTGAGCGTCTCGGCCGTGAACGGCTTGATGACGTAGCCGTTGACGCCGGCCTGCGCGGCTTCGATGATCTGGTCGCGCTTGGCTTCGGCGGTCAGCATCAGCACCGGCATCTTCGA
Organism: Pseudomonadota bacterium; assembly: GCA_021792815.1. The sequence goes on along the minus strand of JAJYTX010000077.1, from coordinate 8,014 downwards.
GAGCCTGGCGTCGGCTCTGACCGCCTTGATCAGATCGAGCCCGGGCATGCCGGGCATGTTCCAGTCGGTGATCAGGAAATCGAAATTGCCCGCCTGCAGCATCGGCAGCGCCGTCTTGCCGTCGTCGGCCTCGGTGACGTTCCCGTAGCCGAGATCGTGCAGGAGATTCTTGATGATGCGGCGCATGGTCGAGAAATCATCGACCACCAGAAACTTCAGATCTTTGCTCACTGCCTGCCTCGCTAGGTTGTGCCCGGCCCGCGTGGCTCGTCGCGCCACTCCGCCAGCCGCGCCTTGAGCCGCACCAGCGCCTGCCCATGCAGCTGGCAGGCGCGCGATTCGGTGACCTTCAGCACGGCACCGATCTCCTTCAGATTCAAACCCTCGCTGTAATACAGCGACATCACCAGTTTCTCCCGCTCCGGCAGCCCGTCGATGGCCCGCGCCAGAGCCGACCGGAACGCCTCGTCGGCGGTCTCGAGGAATGGATCGGCTTGCCCGTCCACGCTCACCGCCGCATCGTCGAGCGCCGCCAGGCGGCAGCTCGCCGCGTCCTGCACGATGCCGTGATACTCCTCGATCGGCACACCGAGTCCCTGCGCGATCTCCGTATCGCGCGCATCCCGTCCCGTGCGCCGCTCGATCTGCTGGACCACTGCGGCCACCGCGCGCGCCTTGCGGTGCACCGAGCGCGGCGCCCAGTCGAGCTTGCGCAGCGCGTCGATCATCGCCCCGCGGATGCGGATGCCGGCGTAGGTCTCGAAACTCGCGCCGCGGTCCGCCGCGTAGTTCGAGGCCGCCTCCAGCAGCCCCAGCATCCCGGCCTGCATCAGGTCATCGATCTCCACCGACGGCGGCAGGCGGCCCGCCAGGTGATAGGCGATGCGCTTGACCAGCTCCGCATGGCGCGTGACCAGCTCGACCGCATTGCGCATCTCCCCCGATGCGCGCGGCACGTCATAGGCACCCGCGGCGCTCATGGCACCACCGCCAGCCGTGCGGGGCTGCGGCGCACCAGCCGCTCCACGAAGAACTCGATGTTGCCGCGCGGACCGGGCGGTACTGGCCATGTATCGGCAGCCTGCGCCAGTTTCTTGAACGCCTGGGCCGAGGGACTTCCGGGATACAGGTCACATACCGGGCGCTGCTCGCGCACCGAGCGCTGCAGGCACTCGTCCTCGGGAATCTCGCCGGCGAATTCCAGCACCACGTCGAGGAAGCGGGTCGTGACCCGCTCGAAGCGCTGAAACAGCTCGCGCCCCGCGCCGGGTCGGCGCGCGCGGTTGGCGAGCACCCGGAATCGCTTGACATCGTGCTGGCGGCTGAGGACCTTGATCAGCGCGTAGCCGTCGGTGAGCGAGGCCGGCTCGTCGCAGATCACGACCAGCACGTGCTGGGCGGCCTGGGAGAATTGCTGCACGCCCTGGGCGATGCCGGCCGCGGTGTCCACGATGAGCACCTCGAGCTGCGCGGCGAGGGAGCTGAAGGCGCGCACCAGCCCGAGGTGTTCCGCGGCGCCCATGCTGGCGAGGTCGGCGGCGCCGGAGGCGGCGGGCACCACGTGAAATCCCTGCGGCGCGCGGATCAGCACCTCGTCGATGGTGCGCTCGCCCGAGATGACGTGCGCCAGCGTATAGCGGGGCGAGAGGCCGAGAAACACGTCGGCGTTGGCGAGTCCCAGGTCTCCGTCGAGCAGCACGACCCGCCGGCGCGCCGCGAGCGCCGTGGCGAGGTTGACCGAGACGCTCGTCTTGCCGACCCCGCCCTTGCCGCCGGTGACGGCGATCACCTGCACCGGCTGCGCCAGGGATTCGAGTTTGGCATTGTTGATCAGGCTGAGATCAGGTGTTGGCATGGGAGAGCCTTCCGAAACGTCGTCGCAGGAGATCTTCGTCGGCGGCCGCGCCGCTCGACTGGGCGAGGCGCACCGCGTGGGTGATGAGTTCCAGGGCGCGGGCCGGGCACAGGTCCTCCGGGACCCGCTGACCCTCGCTCACGTAGGACACCGGCAGGCGGGCGCGGATGAGCGCGGAGATCGCGCCGCCGAGGCTGGCGGCCTCGTCGAGCTTGGTGAGCAGGCAGGAGGCGGGTTTGAGTGGCGAGAAGCGCTTGACGGTCTCCTCGAGCGCACCGGCCTGGGTGCTGGCGGCGAGCACCAGCGCCGATTCGATCCGTGCCGCGCACTCGGCGAGCACCGCAAGCCGCGCGGTCAGCTGCGCGTCGCGCACGCTCGTGCCCGGCGTGTCGATGAGGACCAGGCGATGGCCGCCGAGCCGCGCCAGCAGCTCCGGCAGCGCTTCGAAGCGCTCGGGCACGTGCACCGGGACGCCGAGCAGCTGTCCGAGTGCGAGCATCTGGTCCTGTGCGCCGATGCGCACGGTGTCGGAAGCGACCAGGGCCAGCTCCTTCGGCCCGTGGCGCAGGATCCAGCGCACCGCGAGCTTGGCGAGCATGGTGGTCTTGCCGACGCCGGTGGCGCCTACGAAGGCGATGCGCCCGCCGTCCTCGAGCCAGCGGTCGCCGGTGACGAGCAGGTATTGCGACAGCCCGCCGAGGGCGAGGCGCCGGCCGCGCGCCAGATCCACTTCCGCGGGCAGCTGGCCGATCAGGTGGTCGGCGAGATCCTGACCGATGCCGATCTCGGTCAGTTCGCGCAGCAGTTCGGCATGCACCGGGTGGCGCCGGGCACGCTCGTTCCAGGCGAGCTGCGCGAGTTGCGTCTCGAGAATCCGCCGCAGGCTCTTCAGCTCGCTGCCCATGTCCTGCGCGGCGGCCTCGGCGGCGGGCGGCGGCGCGGCGGGGACGGCGGCCGCTTCGAGCCGGCCGGCATCGAAGTCCACCGCGGCGGTGATCTCGACGCCCTGCGCGCTGCGCCGCGAGGAGAGGATCACCGCCTCTTCGCCGAGTTGCTCACGGACCGCGCGCAGCGCTTGACGGATGTCCGGGGCCGTGTGGCGTATGATTTTCATGGATTACCTGCCGACCGCGGTGATGACGCGGACCTTGCGGTTGTCGGGTATCTCGTTCCAGGCGAGCACGTGCAGCTGGGGCAGGCCGGCGCGCAGGAATTTCGCCATCGAGGCGCGCAGCGGCGGCGGCAGCAGCAGCACCGCCTGGCCGCCCGTGGCCTCCTGGCGCTGCGCGGCGTCGGCGACCCGCTGCTGCAGGCGCTCGGCGAGGCCCGGCTCGAGACCGGCGCCGCCGGCGCCGGCGCTGAGCGAGCCCTGCAGCAGCCGCTCCAGGTCCGGCTCGAAGGTGATCACGGGCAGCTCGCCCGAGACCCCGGCGATGTCCTGGGTGATCTGTCGGCCGAGCGCGATGCGCACCTGCGCGAGCAGCGCCGCCGGATCCTGCGAGCGGGGAGCATGCTCGGCGAGCGTCTCGATGATGGTGCGCATGCTGCGGATCGGGATGCGCTCGGCGAGCAGACCCTGCAGCACCCGGACCAGCACCGACAGCGGCAGGGTCTTCGGGACCAGGTCCTCGACCAGCTTCGGCGCGCTTTTCGCCAGCGTGTTGAGCAGTTGCTGCACCTCTTCGTGGCCGAGGATCTCGCTGGCGTGCGACTGCAGCAGGAACGACAGGTGGGTGGCGATCACGGTGCTCGGGTCGACGACGGTGTAGCCGAGCGCCTGCGCGTGGTCGCGGCTCGCCGGCTCGATCCACACCGCCTCCATGCCGAAGGCCGGATCGCGCGCGGCGATGCCCTGGACGGGTCCGAAGACGCGCCCGGCGTTGATCGCCAGCTCCCGGTCCGGGTAGACGCTGCTCTCGCCGATCGGCACGCCGTTGAGATTGATGCGATACACGTTCGGGCCCAGATCGAGGTTGTCGCGGATGTGGACGGCGGGCAGCAGGAAACCGAGCTCCTGCGAGAGCTTGCGGCGCACCCCGCGCACCCGCCCGAGCAGGTCCGCGCCCTGTCCCTGGCTGTCGACCAGCGGCACCAGCCGGTAGCCGACCTCCAGTCCCACGGGGTCGACCGGGCGGACGTCCTCCCAGGTCAGCTCGCGGGCTTCCGGCGCGATCGGCGCGGGTTTCGCCGGCGGCGGCGCCGCCTTGAGCGCCGCGCGGCGCTTGTGCACGAGGTAGGCGGTGAGGCCGCACAGCGCCGCGATCAGCAGGAACGGCACATTGGGCATGCCCGGGATCAGCCCCATGACCCCGAGCAGTCCGCCGGCGACACCGATCGTGCGCGGATTGCCGAACAGCTGCTGACTGAGTTCCCCGCCCATGTCCTGCGGCCGTGACATGCGCGTGACGATGATCGCCACCGCGGTCGACAGCAGCAGCGCCGGGATCTGCGCCACCAGGCCGTCGCCGATGGTGAGCAGCGTGTAGGTGTGCAGCGCGGCGCTCAGCGCCATCCCGTGGCCGAGGGTGCCGATCGCGAGGCCGCCGATGATGTTGATGAGCAGGATCAGGATGCCGGCGATCGCGTCCCCGCGGACGAACTTGCTGGCGCCGTCCATCGCGCCGTAGAAATCCGCTTCGGCGCGCACTTCCGCCCGGCGCGTGCGCGCCTCGTCCTGGGTGATCAGCCCCGCGCCGAGATCGGCATCGATCGCCATCTGCTTGCCGGGCATGGCATCCAGGGTGAAGCGGGCGCTGACTTCGGAGACGCGCCCGGCACCCTTGGTGATCACCACGAAGTTGATGATGGTGAGAATGATGAACACCACCACCCCGACGGCGAAGTTGCCGCCGACCACGAACTGTCCGAAGGACTCGATGACGCGGCCGGCCGCGCCGGCGCCGCTGTAGCCGTGCAGCAGCACCACGCGCGCCGAGGCCACGTTGAGCGCCAGCCGCAACAGTGTCGCCAGCAGCAGCGCGGTCGGGAACACGCCGAACTCGATCGGCCGCGCGACGTAGAACACGCTCATCACGATGATGATCGACAGGGCGATGTTGAAGGTGAACAGCACGTCGAGCGCCATCGGCGGCAACGGCAGGATCACCATCGCGAGCACGCCGAGGACGCCGGCCGGTACTCCGATGCCGACGCGCAGCAGGTCCCGCAGGGACGGAAGCGAGGCGGATGGGGCAGATGGGGCGCTGGCTGTGGCCATGGATCAGTGCCGGGTGGTCTCGATCGACGGGTCGATCACGGGCGGCTCGGGCGGATGCTCGCCGGATACCCGGGCCGCCTTCAGCCGATAGATGTAGGTCAGGACCTGGGCGACGGCGACGTACAGTGCTCCCGGGATCTCCGCGCCGATCTCGACATTGTGATAGAGCGCCCGCGCCAGCGGCGGAGCCTCGAACACCGGCACCGCGTGCTCGCCAGCGATCTCGCGGATCCGCGCCGCGATCAGATCGGCGCCCTTGGCGACGACGCGTGGGGCGCGCATGCGGCTCTCCTCGTAGCGCAGCGCGACCGCGAAGTGCGTCGGGTTGGTCACGACGACATCCGCCTTGGGCACCTCGTGCATCATGCGCCGCTTCAGCAGCTCCCGCTGGACGCGGCGCACGCGCATCCTGTTCTCCGGAGAGCCTTCGCTTTCCTTCATTTCCTCGCGGATTTCCTCGCGGCTCATGCGCAGCTGCTGGTGGTGCTGATACAGCTGCCACGGCACATCCACCGCGGCGATCAGCCCCAGCGTGCCGGACATGATGAGCAGCGCGTCGGAGGCGAGGGCGAGCGCCCCGGCCATGGCGCTCGCGAGCGGCTCGCTGCCGAGGGCGATGAACCGCGGCGCCTCATCGCGCAGCACCAGGAAGGCCGCGGTGCCGACCACCAGGAACTTTGCGAAGGCTTTGCCGAGCTCGACGGCGGCGCGCGCCGAGAACAGGCGGCCGAATCCCGCGACCGGATCGAGCCGGGTGAAGTCCGGCGCGAGCGCTTCGAAGCTGAGGTTCCAGCCGCCGAGCGCCATCGGCGCGGCAAGCGCCGCGACCACCGTCAGAGCGAATACCGGCGCGCAGGCGATGAGCGCCTGCAGCACCGCGGCGCCCGCCGCGGGCAGCGCGAGCCGCGGGTCGAGCGCCTGGTCGACGCTCAGATCGAGCGCCGAGCGCATCACCCCGGCGAGCGCCAGGCCGATGCCGCCGCCGAACATGCGCAGCGCCCCGCCGCCGATCAGCAGCACGGCGGCGGTGTTGAGTTCCATGGAGCGGGGAACCTGGCCTTCCTTGCGCGCCTCTTCCAGGCGCCGGGCTGTCGGTTGTTCGGTGCGTTCCTGGTCGTTCTCGGCCATGCGCTCAGACTCCGCTCAGGTGGCGCAGCAGCAGCAGGGTCTCGGCGAGCAGACGGGTGAAACCCGTCTCGAGCACCGGCAGGCCGGCGATGACGGCGAGCAGCCCCAGCACCAGCGAGACCGGCAGGCCCACCGCGAACAGGTTCATCGTCGGAGCGGCGCGGCTCACCACGCCGAAGGCGAGATTGGCGACGAGCAGCGCGGTGACCCCGGGCAGGGCCACGGCGAGCGCTCCGGAGAACAGCTCCGAGCCCCAGTGCACCACCGTCCACAGGCCCCGCGCGCCGAGTCCGACCGCGCCGACGGGCAGGCTGCGAAAGCCCGCGACCAGAATGCGGATCAGCGTCAGATGGCCGTTGAGCAGCACGAAAATCAGCGTCACGAGCACGGTGTAGAGCTGACCGAGCGCCGGGGTGGCTTCGCCCTCGAGCGGATCGAGGTTGAAGGCCATCGACAGGCCCATGCTGTTGGCGAGGAGCTGGCCGCCGAGGGAGACCGCCGTGAACAGGATCTGCAGGCAGAACCCGAGCGCGATGCCGATGATCGCCTGCTGGATCGTGACCAGCACGCCGCCCGCAGACAGCGGGCTGAGCGCAGCGGGCTGCGCGATGAGCGGCGCGACGAGCAGCGCGATCGCCCCGGCGAGCACGATGCGGACCCGCATCGGCACCGACACGGAGCCGAACACCGGGGCCACCATGAAGCATGAGCCGATGCGTACGAACGGCCAGAAGAACGCGCCGATGGCGCTGTCGAGTTGCTGGGCGGTGACGGTGATCATGGCGGCGCGGCGGGCCTCAGTTGATCAGCCCCGGAATGCTCAGGATGAGCTCGCGGGTGTAGCCGATCAGGGTCTTCAGCATCCACGGACCTGCGATCACCAGCACCAGCACCATCACCAGCAGCTTCGGGATGAACGACAGCGTCATCTCGTTGATCTGGGTGGCGGCCTGGAAGGCGCCGACCACCACGCCGGTGACGAGCGCGGCGAGCAGCAGCGGCGCGGCGAGGGCGAGCGCCAGCTCGAGGGCGCCGCGGCCGATGGTCATGACGGTATCGGGAGTCAACGTTCCGCCTCGCTCAGTGGTAGAAACTCGAGGCCAGCGAGCCCATGACGAGCACCCAGCCGTCGACCAGCACGAACAGCATCAGCTTGAACGGCAGCGAGATCAGCGTCGGGGAGAGCATCATCATGCCGAGGGACATCAGCACGCTCGCCACCACCAGGTCGATGATCACGAACGGAATGAACAGCAGGAATCCGATCAGAAAGGCGGTCTTGAGCTCGCTGGTGACGAAAGCCGGCACCAGCACCGACAGCGGCACGTCGAGCGGCGCCGCGTAGCCCTTGCCCCCGGCGATGTGCACGAAGGCGGCAATGTCGCTCTCGCGGGTCTGGTGCAGCATGAATTCCTTCAACGGCACCTCGGCCCGCGCGAGCGCGGCCTCAGCGCCGATCCGGCCCGCGGCATAGGGCTGATAGGCGACCTGATTGATCTGCCTGATGACCGGCGACATGACGAAGAAGGTGAGAAACAGCGCCAGCCCGAGCAGCACCTGGTTGGGCGGGGTCTGGCCGGCGCCGAGCGCCTGGCGCAGGATCCCGAGCACGATCACGATGCGGGTGAACGCCGTCATCATCAGCAGGATCGCCGGCAGCAGGCTGAGCGCCGTCATCAGCGCCAGCACCTGCAGCGTCAGGGTGTAGGTCTGCGTGCCGCCGTGCGTCTGCACGCTGAAGGCGGCAATGCCCGGCGCGGCGCACGCGATCACCGGCGCGAGCGCCAGCAGCAGCAGCGGCCAGGATCTGCGCA
>JAJYTX010000076.1 GCA_021792815.1 Pseudomonadota bacterium | reverse complement strand
ACGCCGGCGAGACACTGGCGGACGGAGTAGTCTCGGCCGCGCAGGGAAAGGACGTGGCCGGGCCCACGGCGCTGCTACGCAGTGCGATATCCGTTGACCAAACAGCATTTCAATCGATGCTCTTCAATCTGAAATTCCACTCTTCCGCACTCAAGTCTCACACCGATCTACGCAAGGTTGCGATGCTCATCAGGACCTACTTCGCTGCGGGCGGCAAGCACGTCCAGTTCAATGTCGTCGATCGCGCAACGTTGCTCGATGCACAGCGCAATCCCGACCATCACCGCAACCTGGTGGTGCGGGTTGCCGGCTACAGCGCGTATTTCGTGGAACTCACCCGGGAAATTCAGGATGACGTGATACAAAGAACCGAGCTGGATGCGGCCTAGGGCAGCCCCGGGGCGGACGACGGACCAATAGCGGAGATTTTACTCATGGGTCGCATTGAAAGGTTGACTGCCCGGCTCGCGGTCGAACGTTACCCGCTGTGCATCGACAAGCTGCGCCTGACGCTCGAGTCCAACCGGCGCACCGAGAGTCAGCCTCAGGTCATGCGACGGGCCCGAAGTCTCGAAAACGTGCTCGATCACCTGCCCATCTTCATCCAGGACGATGAGCTCATCGTCGGCAGCGGCGCCAGCCGGCCGATGGGCCTCGAGCTGGACGCGGATTACGGTATCTGGACACCCGAGGAGATAGACTCCCTGAAGCAGAGCGGCTTCGAGATCCGATCCGAGGACGAGGTCGCACTGGCCGAACTGTATCGGACGCACGCGCCGCGGACCCTCACCGCCGCCGTCGGCGAGATTGTCGGAGACGACGAGCGTCTTTGGCCGTTCATGCGATCCGGAGTCGTGCTGCCTCCATGGAAGAGCCGCACCGAAGGACCCGGAGGAGGCTACGCACAATCCGGCCTTGGACTCGGTCCCGGCTTCTATCTGATGGGCGTCGACATTCCCCGGGTGCTGTCCGTGGGTCTGGAGCGCATCGTCGCGGACGCGCAGGAGATGCTGCACCGCCTGCGCTTCGACGCCGCGGGCTCGGCGGACAAGGCAATCTACCTTCAGTCCGTGATCATCGTGCACAGGGCCTTATGTCGCTTTGCGCGCCGTTATGCGCAGTTGGCCACCAGGCTCGCCGACGCCGAGCGCGACCCCGTCCGTCGCGAAGAACTGCAGCGCATCGCCGCCCATTGCGCCCGTGTACCTGCGCAGCCGCCCCGCACGTTTGCCGAGGCAATCCAGGCGTTCTGGTTTCTCTTCCTCGTCCTGAACCCATCACCCACCGCGGCTGCGGGACGCTTCGATCAATACATGTATCCGTATTACCGGAACGATCGCGACGCCGGACGAATCGACGATGAGGCGGTAGTCGAGCTTCTGGCATGCCTTCGCATCAAGGACATGGAGTTGAACCGTATCTCCGGCAAGGCCAATCGAGCCAAGAACGCGGGCCTTGCCAAATGGCACAACTGGACGATCGGCGGCGTGACGCGCGCGGGCAACGATGCGACGAACGAACTCACATACCTGCTGCTCGAAGCGGCCAGGCGCAGCCGCCTGCCCCACCATACGCTCACCCTCCGGGTGCACGACGGCACGCCGAACGAGCTGCTGATCAAGGCTCTGGAGGTGGTCCAGGCCGGTCTCGGGATGCCCGCGTTCGTGGGCGACAGGTCTTACATCAGCTACTTCACATGCAATGGCGTGCCGCTGGAGGATGCGCGCGACTATATTCTTACGGGATGCCTGGACGGCAACCTGCCGGGGAAATCGCGCACCGTCGCCATCGGCATGTTCGTCGTGCCGCTCGTGTTCGATATCTTTCTGCACAACGGTGTCGACCCGAACACGGGTCTTGTGGTGGGTTTGCGGAATTTCTCCCCGGAGTCCTGCCGATCGTTCGATGATTTATTCGCGGCATTCAAGCTCCAGCTGCGCCATTTCATGAGCCTGGCCGCGGAAAAAAACAACATCGAGATGTCCGTGTCGCGCCAGCTTTTTCCGGACCCTTTGCGCTCCTCACTGATGCACGACGGGCTCGAGAGCGGCGCGGACGTGCTCTCGCGCATCATGCCGTTCGAAAACGGCGCCGTGCTGAATCCGGTCGGAATGATCAACGTCGCGGATTCCCTGGCGGCGATCCGCAGGCTGGTCTACGACGAGAAATCGACCTCGCTCGATGAGCTCCTGCGCGCGCTGCAGGCGAACTGGCAGGGGCACGAGGCCCTTCGTCAGCGCTGCCTCGCCTGCCCGAAGTTCGGCAATGGAGACGACTACGTGGATTCCCTCGCGGCGGAGCTCTACAGATATTGGGCCGAGACCACCGCTGAATTCCCGACTGCTTTCGGCGGAACGCACAAGCCCACCGCGATTTCCATCACTTCGCACCAGCCGGGCGGGGCGCTCACCGGCGCGACACCTGACGGACGGCGGGCCGGGGATATCTGCGCCGATGGAACGGTCTCGCCCATGCAGGGCGCCGATGCGCATGGACCGACGCGTGCCGTTCTGAGCGCCGCCACGATCGATCAGGACGCCTATCAGGCGACGCTGCTCAATCTGAAATTTCATCCCTCGGCCCTGAAGACGCGCCGCGATCTCGAGAAGGTGGCGGTGCTCATCAGAACGTATTTTGCGAAGGGCGGCAAGCACGTGCAATTCAATGTCGTCGACCGCGCGACTCTTCTCGACGCCCAGCGCAATCCCGACCGGCACCGCCACCTCGTGGTGCGAGTCGCGGGCTACAGTGCCTACTTCGTTCAGCTGGGAGCCGGGATGCAGGACGAGATCATCCGGCGCACGGAGCACGGCGGCTAGCGACGGCAGTCGTCGCCGGAACGATGGCCGGCGTTCCGCCCCCGGGCCAGTTCCGGTCAATCTTGATTTTCCGCGCCCGGTGATGCGAAATAGCGCCGCGTTCTTCCTTACAGCCGGTCCCGACCGCGCGTCAGCTGGTAATCTCGACCAGCCCGTGGTGGCGGCGTGCAGTCTCATGAAGCCCAGCGTGCAGGCGCGCAGAAGAAAAGAAACGATCGTCTCCTCGGCCAAGGTTGCCGACTTCGTGTGTGCGCGCATCGTGGCCGGTCAGTTCGTTCCGGGACAACGGCTGATCGAGGCCGATATCATGCGGGAGACGGGCGCGACGCGTGGGCGGGTGCGCGAGGCACTGAAGCGGCTCGCCGTGGAAGGCCTGATCGTGATCCAGGAGTTCCGCGGCGCCTCGGTCCGGCGGATGACGCGCGACGAAGTCGATCAGATTTATCACGCACGCGCGGTACTCGAGGGTCTGTGCGCGCGGCTGGTCGCCGAGCGGGCGGGCGAGGATACCCTGGCGCAACTGCGCGCGCTGCAGCGCGACATGGACCGGTACGAGAACAAAGGCGACAGTGCGCGCTATTCGCTGGCCAACGAGCGCTGGCACGAACTGCTCATCTCGGGTTCCGGCAACGGCATTGTCCAGGCCTTCCTCAAGCGCCTGCGGATTCCCATCGTTGCCGCACAGTTCCGCCGCGTTTTCACGCTGCAGGCACTGCGCAGGTCGAACGCGCGGCACCGGCGGGTGACCGACGCCATCCTGGCACGTGAGGCCGACCTGGCGGAACGGCGCATGCGCGAGCATATTCTGGAGGTGCTCGAGGATCTGTCCGGCCGCGGCAACGAATTCTTCTAGACCGGGCATGACCTGCATCCCGGCCGCGTAGTGCCCCGCGCGCATGCCTGAGGGCAGCGGAACTGCGGCGCACCGCGCTGCTCGCGCCCCGGTCAGCGGATCTCAAACAGCCCGGCGGCACCCTGGCCGCCGCCGACGCACATGGTGACCACTCCCCACCGCGCCTTGCGTCGCCGTCCCTCCATCAACAGGTGGGCGACCATACGGGCGCCGGAAGCACCATAGGGATGGCCGAGCGCGATTGCGCCGCCATCGACGTTGAGCCGCTCCTGCGCAATGCCGAGGAAGTCCCGGCAATACAGCACCTGCACCGCGAACGCTTCGTTCAGCTCCCAGAGATCGATATCGTCGATCGCAAGCCCGTGGCGACGCAACAGCTTCGGAACGGCGTAGATGGGACCGATGCCCATCTCGTCGGGCTCGCACCCGGCCACCGCGAAGCCGCGAAAGGCAGCGAGCGGCTCCAGGCCGCGACGGCCTGCCTCCCGCTCGCTCATCACCACGCAGGCGGCCGCACCGTCGCAGAACGGGCTCGCAGTCGCCGCCGTGACCGTCCCGCCCGGCAGGGCCGGGCGGATATTCATGACTCCTTCCAGTGTCGTATCGGGGCGAATCGTCTCGTCACGACCGACGGTCACCTCCAGCGTGCCCACCCGTCCGGTCCGTGGATCGCTCGTTGCAGCAAGCGCCGTCACCGGAACGATTTCGGCGTCGAGCCGTCCTGCTTCCTGGGCCGCTGCAGCACGACGCTGACTCTCTACGCCGTAGTCGTCCTGAGCCTGCCGGGAGATGTGGTAGCGCGTCGCAACCGTCTCGGCCGTGCGCAGCATCGACCAATACAGCTCCGGCTTGACGCGCCTGATCCATTGCTCCTCCAGCATGTGCCGGTTCATCTGATTCTGAACGCAGGAAATCGACTCGAGTCCGCCCGCCAGCAGTACCTCACACTCCCCGGCAACGATGCGCTGCGCGGCCCAGGCAATCGCCTGCAGACCGCTCGAGCAAAAGCGGTTGACGGTCACCCCGGGAACGCTCGTGGGACATCCCGAGCGGATCGCGACCTGTCGTCCGATGTTGAAGCCATTGGCGCCCTCCGGGTTCGCACAGCCCATCATCACGTCCTCGACCTCGTCGGGCCCGAGCGCCGCACGCTCCAATGCGGCTGACGCGGCCCACGAGCCGAGCGTTGCGCCGTGCGTCAGGTTGAAAGCTCCGCGCCACGAGCGGGCAAAGGGCGTCCGAGCGGCGGAAACGATGACGGCTTGGGATGAAGTCATGGGGTCACCTCAGTCGCGCGGCGCCGTGATGAAACAGCCCTGATCGGCTGCGAGGCGCGCGAGCAGCGGCGCCGGCTCCCAGAAGGGATCGCCGGTCTGATCGCGCAGCATGCGCAGCGAACGTTCGATCAGCGGCAGGCCGCGCCGGTCGGCATGGAACATCGGGCCGCCGAAGCGACGTGGGAATCCGTAGCCCAGCAGGAACACCACATCGATGTCCGAGGGACGCTGTGCCACGCCTTCCTCTATCACCCTCGATCCTTCGTTCACCAGCGCCAGCACGCACCGATCGACCATGGATCGGGCATCCAGCGAGCGTTTGGCCGACGGCAGGAAGGACTCCACAGTCGGATCCATGACGCCCCGGCGGGCATTCGGAGGATAGCGGTACCATCCACAGCCGGACTTCTGTCCGAACCGCCCTGCGCGCACCAGCCGGTCCGCCAGTTCCGTACCGGCGGTGGCGAATCTGCCCGCACGGGCGTTTGCAAGCAGATCGTTGCCGATCATGTCCATGACCCTGAACGGACCCATCCGCATGCCCCAACCTTCCACGGCAGCGTCGATCTCCCATGGACGCACTCCTTCGGCCGCCATGGCCAACGCCTGCAGCAGCATCTGATCAAACAGACGATTGCCGATGAACCCGGGGCTCGCGGCCGATACCACCGGCACCTTGCCGATTCGCCTGGCCAGGGCCAGGCCCGACGCAACCGCGTCCGGCGAAGTGCCGCAGCCCCGTACGACCTCGACCAGCCGCATCGTCTGCGCCGGCGCGAAAAAGTGCAGGCCGAGCACCCGCTCCGGCCGCGAGGTCGAGCGGGCGAGGGCGTCGATGTCGAGCGATGAAGTATTGCTGGCAAGAACCGTCATCGGCCCGACCACCGCGTCGAGCTCGCGGAATATTGCGCGCTTGACGTCGAATTGCTCCGGCGCCGCCTCGATGACCAGATCCGCATCCTCCAGCTCGGCGTAGCTGCCGACGCTGCGCACGGGCGACTCGGCCGCGGACTCCTCCCGAATCCTGGCCGCCGACCGCATCGCCGCCCTGGCGTCCAGGTCGAAGAGCGTGACGGCGAGACCTGCGCGGGCCAGGCAGATCCCGATGCCCGTCCCCATGAACCCGGCGCCCACGACCGCTGCCTTGCCAATCGGGCGGGGTGCGCGGTCGGCCCCTGCGATGAGCTTCGGCGCCGCCCGTTCCGCCAGAAACGCGTGACAGAGCGCGCGGGCCTCGTCGCCGGCCAGCAGCGCCCGAAACATCTCGAATTCCCTGGCGCAACCTTCTTCCGCCGAGACGCTGAAGATGAGCTCCATGGCATCGATGGCGCGCCGCATGCCCTGCGTGCAATCGCGGCGAGACGCGGCGTTGGCCCGCGCATGGGCAAGGAAACCGGCCGGTTCCGGGTGATCGATCTGCCTGTGCAGGAGCAGCGGGAACGGCGGCCCGCTCAGGGCCAGATCCAACGCAACCCGGCACGCCGCCTCGACGACATCCCCGTCAACCAGCAGATCGAGCAGCGCCGTGTGCGCGAATTCCCTGGCCGGGTGAGTGGTTCCTGCGACAATCATGTTGACGGCGCGCTCGAGGCCGAGCGCGCGCGGCAACCGCTGCGTGCCGCCGGCGCCCGGCATCAACCCGAGGGTCGTCTCAGGCAGACCGAGCACCGCCTCGGGGGAGGCCACGCGCGCATGGCAGGCCAGCGCCAGCTCCAGAGCCCCACCGATCGCGCACCCATGCACGGCCGCGACCACCGGCTTGGAAAGTGCCTCGATGAGGGAATGGATCGGCTCCAGCGTCGGCGCGCTCAGTGCCGCGTCGCGGGCAAATTCGCCGATGTCCGCTCCCGCGGAAAACATGCTGCCGCCGCCCGCTATGACGATGGCACGGACCTCCGCGGCACGCTCCGCCTGGAGCAGGCCAGCGAGCAAGGCGCGCCGCACGGGTCTCGACAGGGTGTTCACCGGAGGCCGATCGAGTCTGATGATCGCGACTCCCGCCCTCACCTCGAAAGCGTTTTCGGTATTCATGCGCCGGTAAGATCTCTCATGAGTGCCGTGGGCTCTGCGCCTCAGATCGGACCTCCCTTGTCCGACCAGAATCTCTCGCGAATGAGCCGCTTCAACACCTTGCCCACCGGGCTGCGCGGCAGCTCGGACCATATTTCGAACGATTTCGGTATCTTGTAGCCGGACAGCTTCTCGCGGCACAGCCGCTCCAGCTCGCCGACATCCGGGAGCGTCCCCGTCTTCGGCTCGATCACCGCCTTCACGGCCTCGCCCCAATCCTGGTGCGGCACGCCGATGACCGCGCATTCCTGCACGGCGGGATGAGACAGCAGCACGGTTTCGATTTCCGACGGATAGACTTTGAATCCGCCGGAGTTGATCACATCCTTCTTCCGATCGGAGAGGTAAATCCACCCCTCCTCGTCGGCAAAGCCGAGATCACCGCTGTGAAACCAGCCACCCTCGACGGCCGACGCCCATTCCTCGGGACACCTGTAGTAGCCGGAGGCAAGAGAATAACTTCGCACCAGGAGTTCGCCCTGCTCCCCGACCCGGCATGGCTCGCCGCTTTCGTTTACGATGGCGAGACGCGCCAGCGGCGAGGGCCGGCCGCAACTGCGCAGGCGTCCCCGATCTGCGCTGGCCAGCGCCGCCTGGTGCATCTCCGGTGACGACCAGCATACGCTGGCGCCCATCTCCGTTGATCCGTAGCCATGGCACATGACCGGCCCGAACACCTCGATGGCCTCGAGCAGCTTATCGGGCGCGATCGGTGCGGCCGCATAGGTGAAATACCGCAAGGACGAATAATCGCCCTGTCGCACCTGCGGTTGAGCCAGCAAGCGGTACAGAGCGGTCGGCGGCAGGAACAGGTGCGTGACGCGGTGTTCCCGAATCGCACTGAGCACGGCGTCAGGATCAAAGCCCGGGAGGATGACGTGACTGGCGCCCAGCACCATCAGCTCCAAAGCGATCCCACCGGCCGCGTGCGTCATCGGTGCGGCGACCAGATGTACCGGCCTTGCCGTTGTGAGCCGCAGCAAGGTCTCGCCGATGCGATGGGCCCAGGTCCGATGGGTGACGAGCACCCCTTTCGGCGTGCCGCTCGTTCCGCCTGAGCAGAACAGGGTCGCGACCGCATCCGCGGGCACGTGGATCTGCGGTAGCGCATCGGAGGCATTTTCCAGCCAGTCATCGAGTCTCACCGGACCCACGCCGGGACCGTCGATACACACGGCTTTTCTTACGGCGGGGCATGCGGCCAGGATCCGTGCGGCCGTCTCCGCCAGGTCGTCCGCATAGAACAACACGGTGACGTCGGTCCGATGCAGGATGTCCGTCACTTCCGTAACCGTGTTGCGGGCATTGACGGGTACCCAAGCGCATCCTGCGCGTATGATGCCCAACACACACTCGAAGGCCCGGGCCGAGTTGTGGCTCAACACCGCGACGTGCGTCCCCGGAGCGATACCATCGCGTCGCAGTGCGTTCGCCACGCGACACGACGACAGCTGAACGTGCCGGTAGCTCAGCGATCCTCGAGCATCGATCAGGCAGGGACGCAGCGGATCGAGGCTCGCGCCCCGATCGAAGAAGTCGATCAGATTGACGCTCACGTCGGCCCACCCACCGGTTCGCGAGTGTCGATGCCGCACGCTCAGGGCATCTCCTGACGGCGATGCGCGTCGTGCGCTGAATGCTCTTCGTGCCACTTCCGCAACACGTCCTTGCGGACCTTGTCACTGGCATTGCGGGGCAGGGCGTCGAGGAAGTCAAACTGCCGCGGAATCTTGTAGCCCGCCAGGCGGGGGCGGCAGAATGCGATCAGCTCGTCTGTCGTCGCGGTTTTGCCGGAAACCAGGCTCACCGCCGCACAAACGGACTGTCCGAACAGCGGGTCGGCGCCGCCGAAAACCGCGACCTCGCGCACGGCCGGATGAGCAGCCAGCACATTCTCGACCTCCTTGGGGTAGACATTCTCCCCGCCCGAGATGATCACGTCCTTGCGCCGGTCGACGACGGTGAACAGACCGTCCGGCTCCTGCCGCGCCAGATCGCCGGTGAAGATCCAGCCACCACGGATGGTGGCCGCCGTGGCCTCTTCGTTGCGCCAGTAGCCGATCATGCCCATGCTTCTGCGGGCGCCGATGATTTCCCCGATGCCGCCGACCCCGACCGGTTGTCCCTGTTCGTCCACGATGCGCATTTCGCTGAGCAGCGCCGCACGACCGGTGGTCTGCGACCACCGGTCATGATCCTCCCATCTCAGCACACCCAGCATCCCCGCCTCCGTGGAGCCATAGATCTGGATGAACGCTGCCCCGGGAAAGACCGCCAACGCGCTCTGCAGTATGGACGGGATGATCGGCATGGCGCCGTAAAAAATCCGCCTCAGGCTCGAGAGATCGAACCCGGCCACCGTCGCATGAGCCGCCAGCATTCCCAGAGTGGTGGGCACCAGCACGGCGCAGGTTATGCTGTGGCCCTCTATCAGCGCAAATATGCTTTCCGGATCGAAGCTGCCGCGGTGGATGATGCCGCTCGCCCCGAGAAACAGCGCCTGATGCAGCATCAGGTTCAGACCCGCGGCGTGAAACATCGGAATCGCCATCAGAA
>JAJYTX010000003.1 GCA_021792815.1 Pseudomonadota bacterium | reverse complement strand
GCACACCGCCTCATTGCCGAACCACTCGAGAAACTGGCTCCAGGTGGCCGGGTAGTCGGTGCCTCCAACGGGCTTTGGGGCCTCGTCCATAGCCCAAGAATGCCTGTTCTGCAGCTAAATGGAGGCCCCTGGATTTCATACAGCTGCGCGAGCCGATGCCGGTCTTGGGTCTGGTCGCTCGGGCCGGCGGACATCCCGCTGCGCGCTGATGGAAACCGCCGGGGTCGCTCACCTCCCAGTTCGCTTCGATGCGAAGCACATCGGATCGCGACCGCGCCGGGCTCCTTGCGGCCCCGAAACGGGCCCGAATCCCGTTCACGTTTGATCTTGCCCAGAGTGAGTAATATCCTGCACGAAGCCGTCGAAGAGCACCTCAGGAAGGGTGGACGGTACGGAGGCATCGCGTACGAGCGCCGATCGCTTTGCTCCAGGGGAAGCCGAATCTTTCGAATATCGCAATGGTGGACTCCGGGGGTGGCGGTATC
Organism: Pseudomonadota bacterium; assembly: GCA_021792815.1. The sequence continues at coordinate 51,538 of JAJYTX010000003.1, read as the reverse complement.
GCCCGGCCGCGCTCACCGGAATATGTAGAGGACGAGGATTCGTGCGCCAGACGCCTCCCGAACTCGCGCGAAGCGCGCTTGATGCAGCCCCGGACGCGATGGTCATCGTCGATGCCGGGGGAACGATCCATTACGCCAACCGACAAGTCCTTACGCTCTTTGGCTACGCGCCGGAGGAGATCACCGGGCAGGGGGTAGAGAAGCTCATTCCGGAGCGCTTCCGGGGCCGGCATGCCGATCACCGCGGCAACTACATGGCTCACATGCGGGTACGGCCGATGGGCCAGAACCTCGAGTTGCGCGCGCTGCGGCGGGACTCGAGCGAGTTTCCCGTCGAGGTGAGCCTCAGTCCGGTAACCGATGGCGAGCACGCCCTGGTGGTTGCGGCCATCCGCGACGTCACCGAGCGGCATCGCATTCAAAAAGAGCTGATCGCCGCGCGGGCGGCGGCAGAGCACGCCCGTGAAGTGGCCGACCTGGCGCGTGATGCCGCCGATCGCGCGAACCAGAGCAAGAGCCGATTCCTCGCCACCGCGAGCCACGACCTGCGCCAGCCCCTGCAGGCGCTCGCCCTGCTCAACGGCGCATTGCGCCGCACCGTGAGCGACCCGATGGTCATGGATGCGCTGTCGCAGCAGGAGCAGGCCATTGCCGCGATGGCGCGGCTGCTGAATGCGCTGCTCGACATCAGCAAGCTCGAATCGGGCGCAGTGAGACCGGAGGTCACGGACTTTCCCGTGACCCGTCTCCTCGAGCAGATGCGCCGTGAGTTCTCCACCATCGCCGCCGGCAAGGGGCTGACGTTCGAAGTCGAAGCGACCAACGCGTGCGTTCGCAGCGACCCCTCGCTCCTCGAGCAGGTCCTGCGCAACCTGGTGTCGAACGCCATCAAATATACCCGCCAGGGACGAGTGCGGATCAGCTGCCCGCCCGCGACAGACTCGATGGTGCGCCTCGAGGTGCTCGACACCGGCATCGGCATTCCCGCCGACCAGATCCCCTGCATCTACGACGAGTTCTACCAGGTGGGCATAACGGGCAGCGGCCCGCGCGATGGCTACGGCCTCGGACTGTCGATCGTCAGGCGGATCGTCGAGCTGTTGGGCCTGAAGATCGAGGTAAGCTCTCGCGTAGGGGAGGGATCGGTCTTCGCGCTGCTGCTGCCGGCGGCGGACGAGGCGCCCTACCGCGAGCGGCCGGATGAGCCGGTGGCCGCCACGCGCCAGGGCGACGGCAGACGGCCGCGCGTGCTGCTGGTGGAGGACGATCCGGCGGTCCGGGATGCGACCGAGATGCTGTTGAAGGTCGAGGGCTACCAGGTCACGGCCGTCGACTCGCTCGAGCAGGCGCGGCGGACCGCAGCTGCCCTGGAGCTCGACCTGGTGTTGACCGATTATCACCTCGGCAACAACGAGACCGGCATCCAAGTGATCTCCGCGTTGCGAGAGATGCGTGGAGCACCCATCAAGTCCGTGCTCATCACGGGGGATACCTCCGGGGCCGTGAACGATCTGCCCCGAGACCCGAACCTGCGTGTCACGAGCAAGCCGATCCGCGCCGAGCACCTGCTCACCCTGCTGCGGGAATTCCTTGCCGCAGGCGCCCAGGACACCCCGACGAGGTGAGGCCGGGATCGGCCCCTGAGCGGATGAGAATACCTCTCATCGCGCCGCCGAGCCCGAGCGGCGCGGTGCGAGCCTTCCTGGACGGAGTCCACGCGGGTTTCGCGGATGATCGTCCCCGGGGCGCCCTGCCCACCGCTCGATTTTCCCCGGCGCATCCGAGTCGCCTGCGCCTGATACGCACAAATCCATATCAGCAGCATGGCGACAAAGGGCTACGGTTCTCTTCCGACGCCCCGGGAAATTCATCGTCGGAGAGAGGTCATGAGCGCCAAGCAGGTACTGTTCCGGTCCAGCGCGCGAGAGAAAGTGCTGCGCGGTGCCACGCAGCTCGCCGATGCCGTACGCATCACACTCGGCCCCAAATCCAAGTCCGTCCTCATCCAGAGGAAATGGGGCGCACCGATCATCTGCAACGACGGCGTGACCATCGCCAAGGAGATGGAGCTCGGGGACCCCGAGGAGAACCTCGGAGCGCAGATGCTGCGCCAGGCGGCCGAGAAGACCGGCGACATCGTCGGCGATGGCACGAGCACTTCGACCATCCTTGCGCAGACGATCTACGCCGAAGGCGTGCGTAACGTCGCCGCCGGTGCGAGCGCCATCGACTTGAAACGCGGCCTCGACCGCGGACTGGAGGCGGCTGTCCAGGCGCTGAAATCGATGGCCAGGCCCGTCGTGGCGCGCAAGGAGAAAGCCCAGGTCGCGACCATCTCGGCGCACAACGACCCGATGATCGGTGAGCTCGTGGCCGATGCGATGGACAAAGTGGGCGGCGACGGCGTCATCACCGTCGAGGAGTCGAAGACCACCGAGACCGCGCTCGAGGTGGTCGAGGGCTTGCAGTTCGACCGGGGGTATCTCTCCCCGTACTTCGTCACGGACAGCACGAGCATGGAAGCGGTGCTCGAGGACGCCTACATTCTGATCTGCGATCGCAAGCTCAATATTCTCAAGGACATGCTGCCGCTGCTCGAGCAGGTGGCGAAATCCGCCAAGCCCATTCTCTTCATCGCGGAGGAGATCGAAGGCGAGGCCCTGGCGACGCTGATCGTCAATCAGATCCGCGGCGTGCTCAAGAGCTGCGCCGTCAAGGCTCCGGGGTTTGGCGAGCGCCGCAAGGCGATGCTTCAGGACATCGCCATTCTCACGGGAGGGGATGTGATCTCCGAGGAGCTCGGCGTCAAGCTCGAGGACGTCGAGCTCGCCCAGCTCGGACGCGCCAAGCGCATCGTCATCGACAAGGACGACACCACGATCATCGGCGGTGAGGGCGACAAGGGCAGGATCGAGGGCCGCATTCGCATGATCCGCAAGGAGATCGAGGACACCCAGAGCGACTACGACCGCGAGAAGCTCGAGGAGCGTCTGGCGAAGCTCTCGGGCGGCGTCGCGGTCATACGGGTCGGGGCGCCGTCGGAATCGGAAATGAAGGCGAAGAAGGAAGCGCTCGATGATGCGATCAGCTCCACCAAGGCCGCCGTGGCCGAAGGCATCGTGCCCGGTGGCGGGCTTGCGCTCCTGCGAGCGACCGGCGCGGTGGCTGCGCTCGAGGCGCAGTGCGCGGGCGATGAGCGAACGGGCGCGCAGATCCTGCGCCGCGCCCTCGAGGCCCCGACCCGCCAGATCGCCGAGAACTCCGCGGCCGACGGGGGCGTGGTGGTCGACCGGATGCTCAATGGCGCGGGCAACACCGGCTTCGATGCCGCGCGCAAGCAGTTCGTGGACCTTTTTGAAGCCGGCATCGTCGATCCTGCGAAGGTAGTGCGCATCGCGCTCGAGAACGCGGTGTCCGTGGCGAGCGTGCTGCTCCTCACGGAGGCGACGATGACCGAGCTGCCCGAGAAGACGAAGGAGCCCGCGCCCGCGGAATCCGGGATGTAGGCACTTGCCGCAGATGCGCCCGCAGGCTCCTCGCGGATCGGCACAGGAGCTGAGGCTCCGATGCGTCATCCCCGCTCATTCACGGCGCCCTCGCTTGCCCGGGTGGCGGTTTCTGCGGATATCTCCGCGCAAGATGTTCGGCTAGAACATCACGCGTGGGCGTCAAGAGGGCGCCCGGTCGACAGCGGGAGTTCGAGTCATGAGGCGCGTGACGGAAACCCTCCGAGCGCTGCAGTTGCTCGGTGTCGCGGCGATCCTCGCCGACTGCGCCGCGTGCGTGAGCGAGCCCGTCCTGCCGGCCCCGCCCCCACCGCACCCCAAGACCCGTGTCTTCCGCTATCCGCTGCACGGGCGATCCGCCGAGCGCCAGGACCGTGGAAGACGCGGTGATCGGGCGCGCGCATTCGGGATCTCCCGGAGGGTGAGCATATGAGCATCAGACATCAAAGGTCGGGGCTACACGCTGCGCTGAGCGGGAGCCTTTCATGACCGTCCGATCACCGAGCGCACAGGCACATCCACCCGCAGACGAGACCGACCTTTTCTCCCCCGTCTCCCTCGGCGCCTACCTGCTCGCAAACCGGGTGGTCATGGCGCCGATGACCCGCAGCCGGGCGAATGCCGATGGCACGGCGAGCGCGCTCATGGCCGAGTACTACGGCCAGCGCGCCTCCGCGGGACTCATCGTGAGTGAAGGGTGCAACATCTCGGCGCAGGCACGCGGCTATGCATCGACGCCCGGAATTTACACGGAGGCGCAGCTGCGAGCCTGGCGGCCCGTGACCGAGGCCGTCCACCTCGCAGGCTCGAGAATATTCCTTCAGCTCTGGCATGTCGGGCGCATCTCCCACCCCTCCCTGCAGCCAAGCGGTGCCTCGCCGGTCGCACCCTCGGCAATCCGCGCGAACGCTCAGGCGTACACCGCCTCCGGCTACAAGCCCTGCCCCACGCCGCGTGCGCTGGAAGAAACGGAGATCCCGGCGATCATCTCTCAGTATGCCCGCGCCGCGCGCAACGCGCTCGATGCGGGGTTCGACGGTGTCGAGATCCATGCCGCCAACGGCTATCTCATCGAGCAGTTCCTGCGCGACACGGCCAACCATCGCTCGGACGCCTATGGCGGCTCGCGCGAGAAGCGAGCGCGATTTCTTCTGGAGGTCGTCGAGGCGGTCACGATGGCCTGCGGAGGCCCGCACACCGGCATCCGACTCTCGCCGCTCAGCCCCGTCAATGACCTCGCCCTCGACAGCGATCCCGGCGGCACATACGGCTACCTAGTCGAACGATTGAACGACTTCGACCTGGCGTACCTGCACGTGATCGAGGGCGTGACCCAGGGACCACGCGAGGTTCCTTCGCAGTTCGACCTGCAGATGCTGAGGCGGGCGTTCAAGGGCGTCTTCATCGCCAATAACGGCTATGACCGGACGCTCGCGCTCGAGGCGCGCCTCGCCAACCGTGCAGACCTCATCGCCTTCGGCCGCCCCTACATTGCCAATCCGGATCTGGTCGAGCGGCTGCAGGCCGGCGCTCCTTTGAATGCTGCGGACCGCTCCACCTTCTTCGGAGGCGATGCGCACGGATACACGGACTACCCGTTCCTGAAGGCCGGCGCCAAGACCGCAGAGAGTGTGATCCCATGAGACCCGCCCGACTCCTCGTCCGCTCGCTCATTGCCGCCTCCCTGGCGCTCGCCCTGGCGGGCTGTCACCTGAGGCTGCCGCACCCGGGCAAGCCCACCGCCCCGCAAGATCACTCCCGGCACGAGCGTTCCTCGCCCGCGACCCGCTCCCCGGCGCACACCCGGCGCATCTGAGGGAAAACAGCCGCCGCACGCAGTGGGTCCCTTGGGGCCCCGGATGGCATTCTTAAGCCCGATGCGCCCGATTTTCGATGCGATGCTCGTCAACCGGACGTTCGGGGATCCGGGAGTGCTCATTGACCTGAAGTTCGAGCGTCGCGCGATCCTTTTTGACATCGGCGACGTCTCGAGTCTGCCGACCCGCAAGCTTCTGCGGGTGAGCGATGTGTTCGTCTCGCACACCCACATGGACCACTTTGCCGGATTCGATCACCTGCTGCGTGTCTGCCTGGGCCGGGACACCGGGGTGCGGCTGTACGGCCCCGGGCATTTCATCGCGCAGCTCGGGCACAAACTTGCCGCCTACACGTGGAATCTCGTGCAGAACTACGACACGGACTTCGTGATCACCGCGCACGAGCTCGGAGCCGACGGGCGCATGCGGCGCGCCCGATTCCGCAGCCGGGGGCGATTCGAGCGCGAGCCCCTGCCGGACCTCGCGGCACCCGCAGGAGTGCTCCTCGAGGCCTCCTCGTTCCGGGTGCGCACGCTGCCTCTCGAGCATCACGGCATCCCCTCGTTGGCGTTCGCCTTCGAGGAAGGCACGCACATCAACGTCTGGAGGAATCGGCTCGAGGAGCTCGGACTGCCGAGCGGCCCGTGGCTCACCCTTCTCAAGGAACAGGTGCGCGCCGGCGCCCCCGAGGATACCCCGGTCAGGGTTCACTGGCGCACGCGAAGCGGGCCGCGCGAGGTGATGATGCCTCTCGGGGAGCTCAGGTCCAAGGTTCTGCAGTTCGGTCCCGGACAGAGGGTGTGCTATGTCACGGATGTCGCCGACAACCCGCGCAACCGGGAGGCTCTCGCACCCTTCCTTCGCGGCGCGGATCTGCTGTTCATCGAGGCGGTGTTCCTCGAGGCAGACCGGCAACACGCCACGCGCAAGGCTCACCTCACCGCGCGAGCCGCCGGCGAGATCGCCCGAGCGGCGGGAGTGCGAACGGCAGTGCCGTTTCATTTCTCCTCGCGCTACCTCGGGCGGGAAGAGGATCTGCGGCGGGAGTTCGAGAGAGCCTGGCGGGAGGCCGAACCAGCCTGACGTGAAGCAATCTGCTCTAGAATAGGCCATCGACTTCCCAATCCTCCTGACCTTGATGGCCCGAACGTGCGCATGAGAGGACAATGACCGTCCCACCCATCGCGACGGCAGCCGTCCTCGCCGGGGCCGGCCTCCATGCCGCGTGGAACGTGGGCATCCGGGGCGGCCCCAACCGGCGTGCATCGACCGCATTGCTCGTGCTCGCGGCCGGACTGACGGGCGCGGCAGCCCTGCCTTTCCTGCCCGCGCCCGCCGTTGGCGCCTGGCCTCACCTGGCCATCTCCGCCCTCCTGCACGTTCTCTATTTCAACTTGGTGGCCGAGGCCTATTCGCTCGGCGCGGTGAGCCTGACCTACCCCGTGATGCGCGGCGCCGCACCGGCCCTGACCGCCGCAATCGCCGCACTCGGGTTTGACGAGCGCCTCGGGATTGGCGGCTGGTGCGGCCTGCTTCTCATCTCCCTCGGCGTCGCCCTGCAGGCCCGGCGCTCCGGCAAGCCCGGAGAGGCCCGGGCCCTGCGCTTCGCGCTGGCGACCGCGCTCATCATCGCGCTCTACACCGTCAACGACGGACTCGGAGCCCGACTCTCCCACTCCCCCCTCGCCTATGCCCTGTGGACTTTCGTGCTCCCGGCGATCCCGACGGCACTGGTGCTGACGCGGGGACGTGTCTCCCACCTGTTCACGGGCGACACGGTCTCCTCCCTGCTTCGCAGGGGCCTTGGCGGGGGGCTTTGCTCGATCGCCTCGTACGCGCTGGCGCTCTGGGCCATGACTCTTGCACCGATCGGCGCCATCGCGGCGCTGCGCGAGACGGCGATACTGTTCGGTGTCCTCTTTGCCTGGTGGTTCCTCGCCGAACGCCCGGGCCGGCGCCGCGTGGCCGCGCTCGCGATGATCGCAGTCGGGGCGGTGATTCTGGATCTGGGGTGAAGGGGTGAAGGGGCGACCCGGATCCCACGCTCCGTACCAGCGCGTGCGGCACTCTCGAGCAGAGGCGTCTCGAAGGTACCGGTGGGTTGGCGCGGTGCAAAGAAGCGGCACGGAGAGCGCCTTATGCCAGCGCGCGTACCGTGGCATGGTCCAACCCCTAAGGTCATGCGCTACAGCCACATGGCCTCCGGTACGGGCCTCTCACACGAACTCGCGCGCCGGATACGCAATCCTGACGAAGATCGGCGCTCGCTCTACTCACGCATCGCGTTCAACATGGCCACCGGCAACGGCGATGACCACGAGGCCAACCACGGCCTCGTGCTCGATCGACCGGAATATGGGTATCGTTTGGCACCGCTTTTCGATCCCGTCCCCTCGACCGACCTTCCCGCCAAGGAACTTGCCATGGCCTGCGGAGACGATGGCAGGCGAATCAGCCGGCGGAATCTGCTGTCCCGGCCGGGCCAATTTGGCCTCGATCGCGAGCACGCAGAAGATCTACTGAAGCGGATTGGCACAACGGTCGCTCAGTGCTGGCGGGAAACTCTACGTACGCTCGGGGCGGAACCTCGATCGGTCGATCGGTAATGCATTCCTATCATGTATGATTATCATACGTAAGCGGAATCAAATCCTCCAATCCTCCCACGGGCCGCCGCCTCGGCCATCCAGCACGCCCTGCGGGTCTCCCCGGTGGTCGTGGTGCTTGGGGCGCGTCAAACCGGCAAGGCAACGCTCGTGCGTTCGCTGCCGCAGCTTGCCGAGCGGCCCTACCTGACGCTCGATGACTTTGATCTGCGTGCCCAGGCGGCTGCAGACCCCGAGGCCGTAGTCAATCGCGCCCCCTCGCTCGTGATCGATGAAGTGCAAAGAGTCCGGGATCTGATGATCGCGGTGAAGCGGGCCGTGGACCGCGACCCGAAACGCAAGCCCGGTCGTTTCGTTCTCACGGGCTCCGCGAACCTTTTAATGATGGAGCAGATCGGCGAGACGCTGGCGGGCCGTGCCCTATACGTGACCCTTTGGCCGTTCACCCGGCGCGAAAGGCTTGGACTGGGTCGCGCCGGCCTCCGGAGCGAGCTCATTGCCACCCGATCGGCCGACTGGCGCGAGGTGATCGATGAGCATGCCGGACCACAAGAGGACTGGCGGGCCGCCGTCCAGCTGGGTGGCTTTCCAGTGCCTGCTCATAACATGTCCGATGATGACGCGCGTGCCAGTTGGTTTTCCGGATACGTTCAGACTTACCTCGAACGCGATTTGCAAGCGCTACGCGCGGTTGAGAACCTCGTAGACTTTCGCCGACTGATGCGTGCTGCCTGCCTGCGTATCGGCGGGCTGCTCAACCAGACCGAGCTCGGGCGCGATGTGGGCATCAGTCAACCGCAAGTTCATAGATTCCTGAGCCTCATGGAGACAAGCTTTCAGGCCATACGCCTGCCTGCCTATGCGGTCAATCGCACCAAACGGCTCATCAAGGCCCCGAAGCTCTATTGGTGCGATACGGCTCTCGCGCTCCATTTAGCGGGAGAGTCGGAACTGCGCGGCGCGCATCTCGAGAACCTAGTGGTCACGGACTTGCTCGCCTGGCGTGACACTCAGGCTCGCCGGCCGGAGGTGCTCTACTGGAGAACGGCCGCGGGCGAAGAGGTCGACCTGGTCATCGAGACGCCGTCCCGCGCGATCCCCATCGAGGTGAAGACGGCGACGCGAGTGCGTCCAGCGGACGCGCGTGGACTCGAATCGTTCCTGGACGAATACACCGATATCACGGACGGTGCCCTACTGCTTTATGCGGGCTCGGAGACATTTCCGCTGACCAAGCGCGTTCTGGCAGTGCCATGGTGGCGAATCTGCTGAATTGCGGGCGCATCGCCCTCCGCCCCACTCGCCTCCACTCAGCGGGGAACGCGGCGGCGAACCGCAGTATGGATCAACGCAGGAGGTCTTCCGCAGGGCGGCCCGAGGTACGGAGGACTTGACGAAGAAGATCCAGCGCATCGCGGAACTGGTCGCGCGCCATGGTCACGGAGCTTCAGCGACGGCCGTTCCCCGGCCTCGTCGTATGCAGAGCGATCAGGCGAGGCTCGTCTGTCCCTGTTTATCTGTATTCAGCCCCGGAAAATCAAAAGCACCTGCCATACGCGCCCGATATGTTGGGAGCAGGATCTCAAGTTATTGATTTTATTGGTGGGCGGTACTGGGATCGAACCAGTGGCCCCTGCCGTGTGAAAGCAGTGCTCTACCGCTGAGCTAACCGCCCAACCCGCGAGGGACGGCAGTCTATCGGCGAAGGGGTCCGGACGCAACGATCAGGGAGGTATCGTCGTATGCTGTCGGTGAATGAGACGGACATCACGCTTATCCCGGCCTCTCCCGGCTCAAGTCCCTCTCGGCTGCCGTCGATACACCCTTGTACGACAAAGGCCGCTCCCTGCCGGACGGGTGGCTAAGGGTTCCTAGCGATTCTAAAGCGACCATGTCCTCGAGCGCCGAGCTGCAAGCCATTGATTCAGTGCTGATTGTGGACGACAGCAGCGTCCAGCGCAGCATTGGCGCGGCGCTGTGCCGGGAATTGCGGATCGGCCGGATCTATGAGGCCGAGGACGGCATGGCGGCTCTCGCCCTGCTCGATACCCTCTCGGAGCCCCCGGGCCTGCTCATCATCGATCTGGAAATGCCCAAGATGGATGGCCCGGAGCTGCTCGATGCCCTCTCCGCCCGCCGCATACACTCGCCGATCATCGTCGCCTCCTCCCGTGAGAGCGCCCTGCGGCATTCGGTGGAGGACATGGGCACTGCGCTCGGGCTGCGCATCCTCGGAAGCCTGCCCAAGCCGCTGACAAGCGCCAGGCTCGGTGCGCTGCTGCAGCGCCAGGCGGAAGCGGCGCAAGCGCCAAGACCGCAGGCGAAGAGCGAGCCGGTCGATCCGCAGGAGCTGCGCCTGGCGCTCGAGCGCGGCGAGATCAGCGTCTTCTACCACCCTCAGGTCGAGATCGGCACGTGCCGAGTTCGGGGCCTCGAGGCCCTGGCCCGCTGGCAGCACCCGAGGCTCGGGTGGGTCTCGCCCGATGCCTTCATCCCCGTCGCAGAGCAACACGGTTTCATTCACGCGCTGACGCTGCGCGTGATGGATCTGGCGATGACTCAGGCGGCGCTGTGGAGCCGCCACGGCCTCGACCTGTCGATTGCCATCAATCTCTCCCCGCTGCTGCTCGACCGGGCCGATCTCGTGCAGGAAATCTCCGATCTGCAACGCCGGCATCAGCTGCGCGCCGAGCAAGTGGTGCTCGAGGTCACCGAAAGCTCGCTGCTGCGCGAGCTGGCGATCGCGCTCGGCGTGCTGACGCGTCTGAGGCTGCGCGGCTTCAGGCTCTCGCTCGATGACTACGGAACCGGCTTCTCCTCGATGCAGCAGCTCACCCGGATTCCGTTCACGGAGCTCAAGATCGACCGTACCTTCGTGCACGGAGCCTCCGAGCGGGAAAACCTCCAAGTCATCCTGCGCTCGGCGCTCGACATGGCAAGCGAGCTCGGCCTGGAGACCGTCGCCGAGGGTGTCGAGTCGCTCGAAGACTGGCACCTGGTGCGCCAGTACGGCTGCACGATGGCCCAGGGATGGCTGCTCGCCAAAGCCATGCCGGGCGATCAGTTCGAGCCGTGGCTCAAGCAGCTGCACACCCAGCGCGCGCAGCTCACCCTCTGAAGGGGCCGCCGCGGCATTCAGCCCGGCTGTAAAGGGCGGCCCGTGCCGGTTGCGCGCGGAGCGGCGCACCCGCGATACTTGCCGTCTTCCCCGCTCGCGACCCCAGGATGGCTTCGCAGGTGCCCTCACCCCTTCCCCACAATGTCCGCTGCCTGCTCACCGCCCGCGCCGCACGCAGTGTCGGCCAGGGTGCGACCGTGGCGAGCTTCAGCCTGTATCTGCATGCTCTCGGCTTCAGCGGCTCGGCGATCGGCGTGGTGCTCATGGCGGGGCTCCTGTTCGGTGCCCTGCTCACCCTCATCGTCGGCCCCTTGAGCGACCGGGTGAGCCGCCGCGGCCTGCTGATCGGCTATGAGATCGCCTCCGCCTGCGCGGCGCTCGCCGCCATCGTCTCCCCCGATGAGGCCGTGCTGATCGCCGCGGCAACGCTCGCCAGCTTCGGGCGCGGCGCGAACGGCGCGGCCGGCCCCTTCTCGCCGGTCGAGCAGGCCTGGCTCGCACGCGAGGTGGCCGGCGAGGCGCGCCGCCGTGCCCTCTCGATCAATGCCACCCTGGGCTTTCTCGGCATGGGCCTCGGGGCCGCACTGGTGGCGGTGCCGGCGCTCGCAGGGTATGGGTTCGAGCACCTGCTGACCTACCGGGTGCTGTTCACCCTGCCGCTCGCCGGCTCGCTCGTCTCGCTCGCTCTGGTGATCTGGACCCGGACGGCGCCCGCCGAGGCCTCACCGGCGGTGCAAGCCCATCCGCCCCAGCGTGAAACGCAGATCAAACAGCAGGAGAACCGCAGGATCCGCAAGCTCGCGCTCACCAACGCCATCAACGGCACGGCCGTCGGCATCATCGCTCCACTGATCGCCTACTGGTTCCTGCGCCGCTATGGCGTGGGTCCGGCCATCATCGGCCCTGCGCTTGCGCTGAGCTTCATGCTGGCCGCGCTCGGCGCGGTGCTCGCGGGCTGGCTCAGCCGCCGCTTCGGCACGGTGCGCGCGGTGACCGGGATGCGCGTGGCGGGCCTCGCACTGCTGCTCGCCATCCCGTTCGCCCCCACCTTTGCGCTCGCCGCCACGCTCAACGCGACGCGCAGCATCTTCAACCGCGGAACCGCGGGTGCCCGCCAGGCCGTCGCCGCGGCGCTGACGCGTCCGGAGCGCCGGGGCTTCTCCGCGACGGTGCAGAACCTCTCGATGCAGATTCCGCGCGCGGCGGGACCCGTGCTCGGCGGCTGGCTGATCCAACACGGTCAGCTCCTCACGCCCTTCCTGATCGCCGCGGCGCTGCAGGGGCTGTACCTGGTGCTGTACCAGAGATTCTTCGGCCATATCGACAGCATGGATCTGCCGCAGGCGAAGTCGGTACCGGACAACACCCGGGCGTGAGCGGACCGGGCCCGCCGCTGCGGCCGAAGATCAGGTGAGTGCGAGCAGGGGCCGCATGATCACCTGGCCGTACACGATGCCCAGCAGCACCGCGGCCAACAGCAGCGGGATCATCGGCATGACCCATCGTCGCAGCCCGAGGCGCCTCGCGCAGGCGGCACCGGACGCCGGCGAGAGCGGCGCGAGCAGCCTCGATACCCGGTGCCGCAAGGTCTGCCCCTCCCCGAGCAGCCTCGCGTGCGCGAGCTGCGTACCGGCGAAAGCGGCTCGCTGGCGCGGCGCGAGCTCGCCCAGGTATCGGACCGAGGCCAGCACGGCCGCGGCGAGATCGGCTCCCTCGACGCCTTCGAGGCGCGCCTCCTCGTCCCGGGCGAGCTCGAGCGCGGCGAGCCAGGCGCTGAGGCGCCGCTGCGCCTGCGGCCAGGGCCACTGCAGATCGGTGATGAGTTGAGCGAGCCAGATGCGAAGGGGATCACGGTGGTGCGCGTGCGCCCGCTCATGCGCCAGCGCCGCGCGGATCACCGTCTCATCGAGCCGGCGGGCGAGGAAGGGGGAAAACACCACCTGCGGCCGCAGGAACCCGAAAGTCGACACGCCGCACTCCGGCGGCTCGCGCACCAGCGCCCAGGCACCGCGAACGGCGGCCCGTGCGAGCAGCAGGCCGAACGGCAGCCACAGTGCGAGGACGACGAGGGGATTGAGGGGGTCCTGCACCGGATCGGGCTGGGTGAGCCACCAGCCGAGCAGCCACGCGGCGCACACCGAAATCGGCGCGAGCGGCCGCCAGAGCGCGCGCCAAGCCTGATGCTCGAGCGCCGCCGGACCCGCTCCGTCCGGCAAATCCGCGGGCCACCCTGCGAGCGCCTGCAGAATCAGCCCGCCGGACATCGTGATCATCAGGGTGAGCAGTATCTCACGCCCCATGCCTCGCCCTCCTGCGCGCGGCCACCGCCTGCTCGAGCTCGGTGAGCAGCGCAGGATCGATGTCATCGGCCGCCTCCACCAGGGCCGCCACGGCCGCACGGGGCGTTGAGCCGAGCAGGCGTGTGAGCGCGTTGCGCGCCCGGGCCCGCTCGACCTCCTCGCGCGCCACGCGGGGCCGGTATTGGAACAGCGCGCCTTTGCGCTGCCGTTGAACAAGGCCCTTCTCACGCAGCCGATCGACCACCTTGGCGGTGGTCGTATACACCAGGCCCTGCGGAGCGCCGAGCTGCTCGTGAAGCTCGCGCACCGAGGCGGTGCCAAGCTGCCACAGCTTGGCGAGCACGGCGTACTCGAGGTCATCGGCCGGCAGGCGATAGCGTGTCATGGTGGGACAAGTCTGCGACGGGGGTCGAAACTGCGCAAGGGTGAGCCGCGCAAGCGTCGAACGCCCGCCCCGCAGGGGCGCGGGCCGGCATGCGGTCTTGACGGCGCCCAGTCCCGCACGTTCAATGACCCACCGCTCATCAGGGACTGTGCTTGCCCTTCCTACACACCGGCCTCGCGAACGACGTCATCTGGCTGATCGCCACCGCGGCGATCCTCGGCATCCTCTTCCGTCCCTGGGGCCTCCCGGAAGTCATCTGGGCGGTCTCGGGCGCCGCTCTCCTGGTCCTCGGGTCACTCCTCTCGTGGCATCAGGCGTGGCTCGCCATACGCCAGGGCACCGACGTGTACCTGTTCCTCGCCGGCATGATGCTGCTGTCGGAGCTCGCGCGGGCGGAAGGGCTGTTTGACTGGGTGGCGGCCCATGCGGTGCGCGCGGCGCGGGGCTCGCCGCGGCGGCTGTTTGCACTCATCTACGCCGTTGGGATCGTCGTGACCGCGTTCCTCTCCAACGACGCGACCGCCGTCGTTCTGACTCCCGCCGTGTATGCGGCCACGCGCCACGCGCGCACCGAGCCGCTGCCGTACCTTCTGGCCTGCGCCTTCATTGCCAACGCGGCGAGCTTTCTGCTGCCCATCGCCAATCCCGCCAATCTGGTGGTCTACGCGAGTCACCTTCCCGCGCTCGGGCAGTGGCTGCGGCGCTTCGCCCTGCCCTCGCTCGCCGCGATCATTGCGACTTACTTCGCGCTGCGGGCCGCGCAGCGCACCGCGCTCAACGTCGCGTTCACCACGGAGGTGCGGGTGCCGAAGCTGACGCGCGGCGCGAGGCTCGCCGCCTGCGGCATCGCCGTGACGGCGGCGGTGCTGCTGTGGGCCTCGGCGACCGGCCGGCCGCTCGGTCTGCCGACATTCGCCGCCGGCGCGCTCACGGTCGGCACCGCCGTGCTCCTCGACCGGCGCAAGCCCTGGCACCTGATGAGGGAGGTCTCATGGGGCGTGTTGCCTCTGGTCGCGGGCCTGTTTGTCCTCGTGGCGGGGCTCGGGCGCACCGGGCTGCTCACCCAATTGGGGGCGGCGCTGCGGCAGCTCGCGGGGCGCTCCGGTCATCTGGCGCTTTTCGTCGCCGGAGGCGCGATCGCCGTGGCCTGCAATGTCATGAACAACCTGCCTGTCGCTCTGATCGCACGGGCCATGGGCGCCGTCCACGGCGCAGCGCTGCGCGAGGCCATGCTGATCGGCGTGGACCTGGGCCCCAATCTCTCGGTGACCGGCTCGCTCGCGACCATCCTGTGGCTGGTCACCCTGCGCCGCGAGAAAGTGCGCATCGACGCTGCGACCTTCCTCAAGCTCGGCGTGCTGGTGATGCCGCCCGCGCTGTTGCTGGCACTCGCCGCGGCGGCGATAGGACATCCCTGACGATCCGCTCCCCGCCCGCACAGGGGGTACCGCACCAACAGATCTGCGCCAGCTCGTTGCCGATACGGGAAAGGCGCGTAAGACCCGGAAAATTATTCACAGCGCCTCCTGTTCCGGGACGCCGAATCCCCTACAATCCGCCGGATGAGAATCAAAATCGGCCTTCTGCGCGCAGGGCTGCTCGGTGGCGCCTTTCTCCTCACCTTCGCCCTGCCCGTCGACGCGCACCAGGCCGCATCCACGGCGATGACGCCGAGCGGCCCATCGGCATACGAGACGGCGGGCTCCGGCCCCATCCAGTACCGGCGGCCGCGACGGGGCCTGAAAGGCCTCGCCAAGCGCACGTGGGGGGACACCAAGGCCTACTTCACCGCCCCGCTGCACTGGCATCTGCGGCAGTGGGAGTACTTCGGCGGCGCGTTGGCGGCCATCGCCGCAGCACACCACTACGACACCCAGGTGCGCACCCACTTCGACCAGGGCTCGAAGCTTCCCCTCGGCCCCAAGCCCACGACCTCGAGCGATTTCACCGACGCCCTGCCGGGCTTCGCGGAGTTTGCGGCAACCTGGGGCTACGCGGAGCTGATCGGCAGCCACGCCGGCAAGAGCGAGGCGTGGAACATGCTGGAATCCGCCGGACTCTCCTTCATCAGCGCCTACGCGATCAAGTACACCCTCGGGCGGCAGCGGCCGTACCAGACGACGGGCCCGAACCACTGGTTCGCCGGCGGCGACTCCTTCCCCTCGGAACACGCCACCGCGGCTTTCGCCATCGGCACGGTGTTCGCCGAATCGGGCAACCCCAGGTACCGCTGGATCCGCCGGACGATCGGCTACGGGATCGGTGTGTTCACGTCCTACCTGCGCATGAAGCAGAACGCGCACTGGCTTTCGGATACCGTCGCCGGGGCCGCCCTCGGCATGGCCACCGCGCACTTCGTCATGGACCGCAGCGCGCAGCGCCGGCATGAGGAGATGGCGGTGTCGGTGGTGCCCGTGCGCGACGGACTGATGCTCGCCTGCGCCGCCGAGTTCAACTGAGCCCGGGCACAGGACTCGAGGCGCCCGCCGCCGGAAGCGGCGGACGGCGCGGTGGTGCGCGCATGACCGGGGTCGCTACGGGATCCGGCGCGCATCACCCTCAAGCCATCTCACCTCCCCCTCGCAGGGATCGGGATTGCGCCAGGGCAGCTCCCCGCGGCCGAGGGTGCGCATGAGGGCGAAGGCGCGGATCTCACAGCCCGGAAACGCCTCGCGAAGCCGCGCCGCGGCGGCAAGCAGGGTGCGCCCGCGCGTGACGACATCGTCGATGAGCACCAGGCGAGGAGCCGCGCCCGTGCCCCGGAGCCGGCGCCCGTCGAGACCGCGGAGTGAGCCCTCTGCCGGCCTCATCCGCCTCCCTTGGGCGAGCCCGCCGAGACTCGCCTCCTCGCGCTCCACGGCAAACGACGCGTAGTGCTCGAGCACCGAAGGGCGCTCCCCCGCCGCCGCAAACGCCGATTTGCTGACGGGATGGCGGCGGCGCAGGCAGGGCCGCACGGCGCAGGCGAGGCCCATGTCCTTCAGGCACCAGGCCAGCCGCTCCCCCACCCAGGGCACGCAGGTTCGCGGGCGGCTTCCCGGCACGGGCACCAACACCACGTCCCGGCCGAAGAGCGCGGCGAAATGCCCGTTGGCCGTCTTCTGCCGCCACACCTGCACGGCGAAGCGAGCCAACCAGCGCGCATCGGCCTCCTTCAGGCGTGCGCACATCTCGCGCGCCGCTTCGCAAAGGGGCCCCTCCCCGAAGGGGGCATAGGCATAGCCGCTCGCAAAGCTCACCGGCGCAGGCGCGAAGCCCTCCCTTGCGCCGCAATCAGAGGGAGTGGTCGGGGTCTGGGCCGCGGGAGCGCTGTCCCAACGAGCCCTCCGGCTGGGCCTGCCGGTCGCGGCCCGCTGTGAGCCCACCGCCGCGACTTTCCCCCTCCTTTGCCCTGAGGCTGCGCCAGGCCTCGATGGCCTGGCGGCGAAGATCCTCGGCGCCCTGGCGCGCTTGCCGCTCCTCCGCCGCACCGACCGGCCGGCCCTGCGCGGCACGATAGCCGAGCCAGTCCCTGACCGCCTGTTGGCGGCGCGCTTCGGAGTCCCGCGGCGCCGGGCCGGGCGCTTGCTCTTCCGTCCCCGGCAGCGCCGCAGCGGCCCTCGGCCCCTGCGGCGGCACGGGGGCCGTCCGTTCCTCAAGAGCGCGCGGGGCAGCGCCCCGCTCCCCTGCACCCGGCTCCTGTGCCGCCTGCCGCCGCGCGAGTCTCTCGTGGTATCGCTCAAAGAGCCGCTCGGCGAGCTCGCTCCGTTCGCCTCTTCTCAGCGCGGCAACCGCGGCGACCGGCAGATTCGGACGCGGCTCGCGATCGATCCCCCGCTCCGCGAGGCTGCGGTGATCGATGCGCTCGGGGACCTGCGCGTGCTGCAGCGCTTCGTTGGCGAGCTCCGCCCAGCGCTCGCGCAGCGCCTTGAACTGTTGCCTCGAGGGGGGCAGGCCCAGCTCGGCCCGCACCGTGCCCTGCATGTCGAGGCCGGTCTTGGCACCGAGCCCCTCCGGCGTGACTTCGCGCGTGGTGGTCAGCAGATGTGCGTGAAAGTTGCGCGGGTCACCGTACGGCCGCGGCGCGTGCACCGCCAGATCCACCGCCACGTGGTAGCGGTCCGCGATCTCCCGAGAGAATGCTCTCGCCAAAGCCACTTGCTCGCCGCCCGAGAGCTCCGCGGGCAGCGCCACCATGTACTCTCGGGCCACCCGCGAGTTGCGCTGACGCTCCGAGCGCTCCGCGGCGTGCCATAACGACGAACGGTCGCGGGCCCAGTCCATCCCGACACCGGCGGCACCCTCGAGTCTCGAGGGCAGCAGGATCTCCTTGTGCAGCACGTCCTGGCGCTTGCGGTGGTCGTAGACCACCCCGGTGCGCTCGTCGCGGATCGACTCTCCGGCCCGATACGCCGCCGACGCCAGCGCATTGCGGCCCTGCGCACGCGTCACGGTCTTGATCTGCATGTGGAAGATGGCCATGTGCGAGCGCTCGCGGGAGCCTGCCGGCTTTCGCTCTCAGGGCGCGCACCCGAAGCGCACGTTGAGCCAGGCTGGCGATCCAGCCGTCTTCAGATAACCGGTGAAGTCGGGCAACTGCTCGATCTGGGAGGCCAGCACGGCCGCCTCGATCACCTGCTGCTCGCTCACGTGCAGCGAGCGGCGGGCCCCGCGCGTGCCCTGGCCGAGCCCGCCCATCCCGTCTCGACCCCTCGAGCTCAAGCGGCGCACCACCTGGTGCTCGCCGATCAGGCGCGAGGCGAACTCGGCGGTGCCGCCGCGCTCGCTCGCCGAGCATCTGAGGATCAGCGTGTTGCCGCAGTTCTCCACGATGGTCTGGGCCTGCCCTGCCCCGTAGGTGGAGGACACCTGCGCAATCGACTGGAACCCGAGCACGCAGCGCCCGCCGAACTTGCGCAGCCGCGCGAGCGCATCCTTCAGGCCATCGATCGCCCCGAGCGCATCGAGCTCATCGACGACGAACCACAGCCGCCGGTCGCCCTCCACGCTCATGGTCTCGAAGACCGCGAGGCGCACCCAGGCGGCAATGACGGCGCGCAGCGCCGCGATCTGTCCGGCCTGATAAGGCAGAAACAACACCCCGCGCCCCTCCCTCACCCAATTGCGGACGGAGAAGGAGCGCGAGCGCTGAGAGCCCACGTGCTCGAGCGCCGCGGCGCTCGAGGCGGCCACCGAGCGGATGGAGCCGAACATGCGGGCGTTCTCCGGCTCGAGGAACGGCTGGGCCGGAGTTGCGCACACGATGGAGCGCAGCTCGGCGCTGTCGGCCACGGCGATGAGCCGCCACAGCTCGGCGGCATCGCGGCGCCCCTCGTGACAGCGCCTGAGCACCGCGGTGAGAAAGGTGCGCGCGTAGCCGCGCCACTCGCGCCCCGAGGCATCCTCGGTTGAGGGAACGAGGCTCCCGGCGAGCTGCTCGGCATCCCCCGGCGCAAGAATCTCGGCGAACGGATCCCACCTCACCGAGGCCGGCTCGAAGGGGTTGAGCAGGACATCGCCGCGCAAGGGACTGAAGAAACGCGCCCGGTAGCCGCCGTGCGGATCGGCGATGACGGCACGGTCGCCGCGCGCGAGCGCCGCGCCGAGCAGCTCTCCGATGGCGGTGGACTTGCCGGTCCCGGTGGTCCCGATCAGCTTGAAGTGCTTGGTTTCCTCCGAGGGAGCGATGGCGATGCCGGCCAGCGTCACGACAGGCGCCCCCCGGCGCTGAAGGCGAGCGCCGCGCCGCTGGTCCCGGCGCCCATCGATGATACGGGTGCCGCGCCGGTGCTCATCCGACTGCCCCGAGCGCCGTGCGAGCAGCAGCACGAGCGGCAACAGCAGCGCGAGCAGCCCCGCGAGGCCTGTGCGCACGGCAGATGAACTCAAGTGGTGCACCCACGGAGCCACGATCAGCGCCCCTTCACCAGAAGAAAATCGCCATCCGTCCCGTATGCAGGCCCCTTGCGATCGACCCGTACGCAGAGCCTGCCGCGCGCGCCGCACCTTCGCAGCTGCACCCGTCCGCCGTATTGCTCGAGACGGGAAATGTCGGCGGCAAGGGCGTTGCGGTGCGCCCGCAGGGCCGCGATCTCACCCTGTGAGGGCAGCAGCCGCCACATCGCTCCCGCGCCCAGGGCGGCGCTGAGGAGGGTGACCGCCACGGTCCAGGACAACACCCGCAGGTCCGCCGCATGTTTCAAGCGCCGCAGCGCCTGTGCCGCCTGCGTCGTCTCCTCGACCAGGCCCGCGATCGCCTCGGTCAGCGTATGGCGGATCTCATCGCGCACGACGGTATCGAGATCGCGCAGATGCGCCTGCAGCCGCTCGAGACAGTCCTCGCCGAGCCGCTGCTGGGCCTGGGCCGCCTCCATCAGCAGCCCCGCCCGCATGGCAAGATCCGCCTCCGCCGCCTCACCCATGCTCCCACCCCCCGCGGCCGCGCATCGCCTGTCGCGCCTCAGGCTCCAACATCCCGCCCGGCCCCTCGCACACGCCCCCCGCCTGCGCGGCAAGCGCCGAGCGCTGCGCCGCCATCGCCGCCGGCCGGGCGCGGGCGGCGGATGCAGCGGGCGCCTCGCGCGCGGGCGCACGCAGCGCCACCCGCCGCCAATCGGCAGAGGAGGCGAGTTTGAGATACCCGGCGAGGTCGGCGAGCCGCTCGATTTCGGAGGCCATCACCGCGGGCTCGACCTGCCGGTGCTCGGAATCGGTGACCGAGGCACGCCAGTCCCCCGGGCGCTTGGACCTCGAGCGCGTGAGGCGCACCACCTCCCGCTCCCCGATCAGGCGGGATGCGAACCGCGAAGTGCCGCCGTGCTCGCTGGCCGAGCAGCGCAGGATGAGCGTGTTACCGCAGTTCTCCACGATGGTCTGAGCCTCCCCTGCTCCGTAGGTGGAGGACACCTGGGCGATCGACTGGAACCCGAGCACGCAGCGCCCGCCGAACTTGCGCAGCCGCGCGAGCGCATCCTTCAGACCGTCGATCGCTCCGAGCGCATCGAGCTCATCGGCCACGAACCAGAGCGCCCGCCCGCCCTCGGGCCCGCTCATGGCCTCGAAGATCGCAAGCCGCATCCAGCCCGAGATCATCGAGCGCAGCGAGGCGATCTGTCCGGCGCGATAGGGGATGAAGAGCGCGCCTTCACCCGCTTGCACCCAGCCCCTGACGGAGAGCGGCTCGGCGTCCTGGCGAGCCACGTGGCGCAGCGCTCCCACCGCCGAGCTCAGCACCGAGCGGATGGAGTCGAGCATCCGCTCGTTGTGCTCATCGAAGAACGGCTGGGCGGGCGTGCCGCCGACGAGCACCTTGAGCTCCCCGCGCTCGGCCGTCACCAGAAGGTCATAGAGCTCCCCCACATCCGATACCCCCGCCTCGCGGGCCTGACCGGTGACCGCGGCGAACAACGTCCGGGCATAGCCGCGCCAGCTGCGATCGGAGCCCTCATGGTCCGGAATGAGCGCAAGCGCGAGCTGATCGATGTCGTAGGGATCGGTGATCTCGCCGAACAGATCCCACCGGCGCGCACCGCGCTCGAAGGGGCTCAGCACGACATCGCCGCGCTGCGCCTGCCAGAAGCGCTCGAGATACCCGGCATCGGGATCGGCGATCACCGCCCGATCGCCGCGGGCGAGCGCCCCGGCGAGCAGCTCGCGGATGGCCGTGCTCTTGCCCGCCCCGGTGGCACCGATCAGCTTGAAGTGCTTGGTCTCGTCCGCCACCGGCACCGCCACACCCGCGAGCGTAAGACCGGTGCGGCGGACCTCGGCCGCAGCGCCCCGCCGGCGGGCAAGATCCATCTCGGGGATGCGTTGCGCAGCGGCAGGCGCGGCCGCAGCGCGCTCGCGCACGACTGCGCCGCGCACGTGCTGCTCCCGGGCCACCGGTGGGGCCGAGGCGAGCACGCGTCCGCCGGCATATCCCAATGCCGCGCACAGTCCGGCGCTGCAGAGGGCATACGGGAGAGTGGTGCCGAGGTCCGCCGCGCGCAGCGCAGGCGCCACCCACGACATGCCGATCCCCCCGGCGAGCAGCAAGGGAGCTGCGAGCAGCGGGGAGGCGAGCCACCGCTCGAGCGCTGCGCGCCCGCGCGCCATGGCGACCCACATCGGCGCCTGCACGCTGCCGTAAGCGAAGGCGAGACCCGACAGGCCGTGCGTCAGATCGAGGAGCGTCTGTGCGCCGATCATCGTACCAACACCCCGCTGTGCGCCGCATCCCGCCTCACCCTGGCGCGTGAGGGGAGCTTCCTCGCGGCCGCCCCCCCACCCTCGGGCCGGTACCAGATCTCCTTGATGCAGCGCCGGTGCCGCTCGAGTCCGCACTGAATGACCACGTCGATCAACAGGTGAAGGAGGCTGCGGATGTCGCGGCGGGCGAGCTGGCGGCCCGCCGGACTTTGCTTGACGAGCAAAGTCAATTGCTCGAAGGCGAGCCGCGCGCTCGAGGCATGCACGCTGGTGATCGAGCCGGGATGCCCCGAGTTGACGTTGCGCAGGTAGTCAAAGGCCTCCTCGGCGCGCAGCTCCGCGAGCAGGATGCGGTCGGGCTTCATCCTGAGGGAGGCCTCGAGGAGCTGCCTCGGGGTCACTCTCGCAAGACCCTGGTCGTCCTTGCTGTAGAAGAGCCGCACGTGATTGGGATGGGCGTCGAGGATGAGCTCCGGGGCATCCTCGATGGTGATCAGGCGCTCATCCGCAGGGATCTCCCGGATCAGCGCCTTGGTCCAGGTCGTCTTGCCCGACCCGGTGGGACCTGACACCACGATGTTGCAGCGGCTGCGCACCGCCAGGCGCATGAACGCCTCGTACTGACGGACCGCGAGCAGCGAGCGCAGCTCCCGCTCGACCTCCCGGGGCGCCTCCCCTGCCGGGCGCGTCTCGTGAAAGATGCCGCGCGCGGACAGCTCCCCGACCGACCACACCAGCTGCGCGGGACGGCGGATGCTGATGGCCACGCAGCCCCGGATCGTCGCCGGCGGCAATGCGATCTGCACCCGCTCCCCGCTCGGCAGCGCGCCGGAGAGGAGCGGCGCCACTTCGTCGATGCGCTGTCGGGTATAGTTGGCCACCAGGCGCGCGAGGCGCCGGCACCACTCGAAATCCGCCCCCGGGAGCGGCTCGCGGCACCAGCCGCTGCCGCCCTCCAGAAACACCTCACCGGGCCGGTTGATGCACAGCTCGGTCACGCCGGGGCGCTCGAGCAGCGGTCGCAGCACGCGCACGGTCAACTCGAGCGCCGAGGCCGTGCCCGGATCCCGCCCCGCCCCGTGGGCCGGGAGTGTCTCCTCAGGAGCGCGGGACCAGCTCATACACCGACCTGAAATCGACGTCCCGCGCCACCAGCACCTGTATGCGCGCACCGTTCGGCACCGTGATGGTCGGAGGGATGTCCACGGTCCCGCGAAGCGCCTCCGTCATGACATTCTCTGACGTTGTCGGATCGATCACCACCGTCCCGCTGCCGGACTCGAGACTCGATTGCACCCCCGCATCGATGGTGGACACCAGCAATGCGGCCCCGAAACGCTGCCAGAAATGCCGGTTGACGGTGCCGGTCAGCCCGGAGCGGCCCAATGCATCGGTGCCCGGGGAGTCGAGCCGGACGACGACTCCCGAGGGCGTGCGGGCCTCGGTCCAGATCACGAACACCCGAGCCATGCCCTGGCGCACCTGGCCGCGGGTTTCCCCGATGAGCTGCGTGCCGCGCTCGAGCAGCACCACCGTGCCGTCGGCACTGAAGGTGTCGGTGGCCGTGATGCAGGTCGTCATGCCCGGAAGCGTCGAATCGATCGCCGTCTCCAGCGTGCAGTCGATGAAGGCGCCCTTGGGAAGGAGCAGGCGCTGCTGCGGCAGCAGCTCGGCGCGTGTGGCGGGCAGCACGGTGGGACGCAGCAGCGAGCCGAGGGTCTCACGGCCGAAAGCCTGCGGACCCGGCGGGACGGGGTAGCCGGAATACGCTGAGCTCACCGGGCGGCCTCTGGCAATCCCGCCCGACTCGAAGCCGCCCCTGGAGGCGCCCGGCCCATTGCCCGCACCGGTGAACACCGCGCCGGAGAGGCGGCGGGCGAGCGCGCGGCGCCGGCGCGCGCCGGCTGCGGACACTGCGCCGATTCGTGTGCGCCGGGGCATTGCCGGCTGCGCAGGCGACAGCGGCAGCGCCGGTTGCACCGTGACCGGCGCCGGAGAGGCGGCGCGAGCCGGATGCAACACCGTCGCTGAATGGGGGAAGACGATGGGACCGAGCGGAGGAAGCCTCATGCGTGCTTCAGCAACCTGCCTCGCCGCGATCGTATGAGCGCTCTGCCCGGGCCGATGCAGCGCCTCGGCGTAGTACCAGGCCAGCATGGCCACCCCTACGCCGACCGCGAGCGCCGCCGCCAACACGCCGTTGAGCTGCGACTGCAGCGAACGTACGCGGCTCGCCACGGTGTGCCCCCGCTCGCCCCGGATCAGCCCCTGCACCGGAGCGCCGCCGGAGGACTGTGCCGGTCTCTCGTGTCCTTCACCCCGGGAGGGCGGCCGCCGGCCGGACCAGGGGAAGCGGATCACGGTCGCACTCCGCGCGGGACGACACGGGACCGGCCGCCCGTCCCCTGCGGTACGGGGCGGCGCGTCACGCGCCAGACTTTCGGCGAGAGCGTCCCGGACGTCAGCCGCCGGCCGGAGCCGGTGAACCCTCGGTTGACGATGCACCCCGTGAGCTTGCCGCGCCGCAGCACGAAACGCCGCGCCACCCGTTGAATGACCATGTCGGCGCCGCGCATGTCGAAATTCACCAGCGCTTCGCTGCCATCGGCGTTGCGCACGAAGACGGCGGGCAGCTCGGCGCGGGGGCCGAAGAGAAGGTAGGTCTGCACGCCGTCGTCCCACACGGCCCGCGGCTTCAAGGCCGGCGCTCCACAATACCAGTAGTCGTAGTTGCGCGGCGCATCACGCTCGGCCGCCCGCAGATCGCTTGCGATCCGGGCGCGCCGTCGGGAGGCCGCACCCGCTCGCACCACCGTGAGCGGATATTCGAAACGCAGAGCATAAATGACGTCCGGATCACTGTGAGCGGGAGGGCCGGGGCTCGCGGTGTAATCGAACAGGTAGGTGCGCCGGTTGGTGAGAACGGTCAGATTGGTGGCCACGTGCGCCGCCCTCGGTTTGATGAACAGGTGATTGGCCGCCGAGGCGAGCGTGACGCCCTTGGCATCGCCCACACCGGCCCCCACGAAATGCTCTCCGGGCGCAAACTGCACATCGATCTGGTAGCCGGCATAGCCTTGCAGGCGATAGATGCGATTGGCGCTGTAGATCACCACGCGAATCCGCGAATCGGGCGGTGCAGGCCGCGCCGTGAGCACGGAGGCTTTCGGCGCCGGCCTCACGGGGGGCGTCCGTCCCGCCGCCCGCACGGCGGCTGCGCCGGCGAGGACGCAGAGAAGTCCCAGCGGCCACACCCGCACGCGCGCCGCTCTCGAGACACTCATGGGCGCTCCCTTCCCGCGGGCCGCGCGTGACCCAGCACCTCCGGCTCGAGCTCGAGATCCAACACCTCGAAGCCAAGCGGGTTCCAGCGACGCGTGCGCGCATCGCTCGGGGGGTGAGCGAAGGTGTATTGCAGCGTCGCGATCCAGTGCCTGGCGGGCCCGCGCGCCCCATCCGCCTGCCTCACCCGGCGCTCGAAGCGCACCTGGGCAAGATTGCCCGTGCCGGGGGTGCTCGCGAGGAAGCTCACCGACTCGATACGCACCGACACCGTGCTGCCGTCCCTGTGCGTATTGAGCGGCGAGCGGGGGTTGGAGCGGCTCCAGCGGGCGTAGAGCGCGGCGTTCAGCCGTGCGGAGTTGAATGCGCCGCACTGCTCGTAATCGCTCGCCGCCATCGCGAAGTCGAAGCGCTCGCAGACAGCGATGTAGTGCGCCAGAAAATAACGCGCGACCGCTCGACCGAATGTCTCCTGCCCGGTATACAGGGGCACCACATCGACCATCCCGGAGCGGCTGTCGACGCGGATCAGAAACGGCTCCACCCGCTTCAGCGGCATCAGCAGCGCGAGCGCCACGGCGAGCGCCGCCACGCACAGGCAGGCCGCGGCGGCCACCCGCCAGGCGGTCCGCGCTGCGCGCAGCGCCCGGGCCACGCGATCCTCATCCCAGGAGACGGCCTCTTGCAGGTAGGTCTCAAGCGGTGCATCGGCGCTCACGATCGGCCTCCGCGCCCGCCGCGCCGCGAGGCGTGCCGTCCCGGCAGGAGGGGTGCGGCGCCCGATGCCGCGGCCCGGCGCAACACCGAGGCGTTGATGGGCGTAAGATGCGTATCGCAGCGCGGACCGGCGGCGCAGGAGGACAGCGCCAGGAGCGCCGCGAGGACGAACCATGGTCTCATGTTGACACCTCGTTGAGATCAGTCCCACGAATCCCCGGCCGCCGCAGTCCCCTGCCACGGCACACCCTGCTGCGACCGTTGCTCCTCGGCGCGCGCACGCGCCTTCCGAGAGCGCTCGCGCGCGGACGAGAGGAGAGCTCCTCCGACTACCGCCACACCCGGCGCGATGACCTTCGTCGCGCCGAACGTGACCTTGCGCGCGCCCCAGCCGAGGGTGCGGCCGGGCAGCCCGAATGTCGTGAGCGCCACGCCGCCGGCAAGCCCGGCGGCGATCGGCATGACCTGGCGCATGAACAGGAACACCAGCGCCGTCACCAGCAGCAGATCGAGCGCGTCCACGGTGTCGAGCGCGCTGCCGAGGGCTGCGGTCTGGCGCGCATAGGAGGCCACCAGGTGCAGCATCAGCGCGGCAACCATCACCGTCAGGATCGTGATGAGCGCGTAGTTGGCGAGCTGGGCGATCCAGGCCTCGAAAAGCCGTCGGGTGGCATCGAACAGAAACAGGACGATGAACAACGGCCCCAGGGCGAGCAGCACCGAGAGCGCGACGCTCGAGAGCGCCAGCAGAAACATGGTGTAGACGCACAGCAGCCCCACGAGCAGCCAGACCGTGACGCCTGCGATGCCAAAACCCCAGTTGCTCCACCAGTGGCTCTTGTCGTACAGGAGGCTTGCCACCTCCCCTCCCTGGTTCCAGATCGCATCCAGGGTGCGGATCGGATCGCGCGCGCCCACCACCTGCGCGGCGAGCTCGGCCGGGGCCCGGTAGAAGGTGTCGACGAGCAGCGTGTTGTACAACCAAAGGTGCAGGCCCACGCCGAGCACCACGGCGAGCGTCACGATGCGCTTCAAGCCCGCGGCGACGGGCTCCTCGATACGCCCGGTGAGCATCAGGTAGCCCCACGCCATGACGTACACCGCGCCCAAGGCGATCGCCGCGGGCTCGATCGCCGAGGCGACCCGGGCGGTGCTCGAGCCGATGTAGCTCGCAAGCTCGCCGTTGAGCCAGGTCCAGAAGGTTTGAAAGAAGCCCATGCCGTCCTCACCGCCCCCTCAGGGTGTCGGCTGGAAACGCGTCGCGAACTCCCCCTGTGCGGCGATGGCGCGCTCATGCGCGCGCTCCTCATCGGCCCAGCGCTCGGCCTCGGCCGTGGCGAACAGCACGCGCAGCTTGGTCTGCTCGTTCTCGAGCATGGCCTGCTCGGCGACGATGCGCGCGGTGAGGTCAAGGATCGCCTTCTGGTCGTGCGCCCGGCCGATCGTGTCGATCAGCTGGCGCAGCAGGACGAACCGGCCGCTCGAGTTCGCGAGCGCTTCGCGGGAGATCGCCTGCAGCAGCGCCGCCGTGCGCCGATCCGAGAGGATCTGCGCGCGAGCGGGCTGTGAGAGCGCCCCGAGCTGCGCCGGGCTGAGCACGGCGTCCTCGGCGAGCGCCTCCCGCACACCGGCCGCGAGCGTCCCATAAGATGCGCTCGTGCCGCCGAGCGCCGCGGAGAGCTGCGCCCAGTCGGTGGGCAGGTAGTTGCGCCGCACGTTGGCGAGCAACCCTCCCATGCCCCGGTTGCCGGTCATGGCGGCAAGCTGCTCACGGGTGCCGGCGAGGGTCTGGCGCTCGGTGGTGAGGGCCTGTTCCAGCGTGCGCACCTCGGTGGTGAGACGCGTAACCGCCGCGACATCGATCACCGCCCACTGTGCGTGCGCGATCGCGGTCACCAGGGACGGCAGAAGAATGATGGAGAAAAGAGCAGTCTTGCGCATGACATGACCTCCCGCTTCACGCACCGCCCGGGCCCGAGCCCCCGGGCGCCAGGAACTCATCGAGCCAGGCATCCGGATCGGCGCCACGCTCGCGCATCAGACGCTCCAGCCGCTCGAGTCCGGCGGCGCGGGCCGAGATGACCTGCACCTCGCGTCCGAGGCCTGCCAGGTCGAGCCGGCAGACCACGCTCTGATGGCCCTGCTTGACGAGAAAGGCGTGCTCGCCGGGATCGAGCTCATCGCGGATGAGGGCGAGCTCGCGATGCGTCAGGCCGAGGCCCTGCAGGTACTCCTCCTCCGAGGCGGCAGCGTTCGGAAAGAAGATCTTGGTCGGGGTCTGCTCGATGATCGTGCGGCTGATGCGGCTCTGCAGCACATCGCTCGCGCTCTGAGTGGCAAGCGCCATCACGCCGTTCAACTTGCGCCATGTCTTCGGCCCCTCCTTGGCGAAGCGCTCGAACGCCGGGTCCTCGAGCAGGCGCCAAAACTCATCCATCCAGCACACGAGGCGCCTCCCATCGAGCATCTGGCGCACCAGGTGAAACAGGTAAAGCGTGATGGGCGCGCGGCAGCGCGGGTTGTCGAGAAAGTCCGTGACATCAAAGCCGAGAACCTGTGCGCCGTACAAGCGCCGCACCACCGAGTCGGCGGGATTGTCGAACACCCAGGCATACTCCCCGCTCGCCTCCTCACACCAGGGCGCGAGGCGCGCATGGACGCCCTCCGGATCGGTCGGATCGAGGAACTCGAGCAGCCTCGATAGCCGCCGCGCCTCCGGCGCGAGCGCCAGCACCCCGCGCAGCGCCTGCTCGAGATCCTCGCGCTCGCGCACCGAGAGCGAGCGTCCCCCGCCGGGGCGCGCGAGCAGCTGCAGCCAGTCGCGAAGGAACTCGAGGTGTGCGGGACCTGCGGGCAGGGCCAGGGGATTGAAGCCGGTGGGCTCACCGTTGCGCAACCGCAGGTACTGCCCGCGCAGAGCGCGCACGAGGATCTCGAGCCCGCGGTCCTTGTCGAGCACCACCTGCGTGGCTCCCGAGCGCGCGAGCATCGCCACCAGGAAGCCGACCAGCACCGTCTTGCCCGAGCCCGTCGGGCCGCAGATGAAGGTATGCCCGGTATCGGTCCGGCCACCGGCCGCCGAGGCGGCGTGAAGCGAGAAATGATAGGCGGAATGGGCCCGCGTCTGCAGCAGCGCGAGCGCATCTCCCCAATGGTTGCCGGCGGCCCGTCCCGAGGGATAGTTGTGAAAGGGAGCGAGCGCGGCGAAGTTGCGCGAGGTGATCGGCGCCTTGCGTGGACGGAACGCGAAGTTGCCGGGCAGCTGCGCCCAGAATGCCGCCTCCAGCGCGAGGTCCTCCCGAGCCACCGCCATTCCGGTGTCGGCAAGCATGGCGCGCGCCTGAGCCAGGTGCTGCTCCAGCGAGCGCAGCCGCCCCGAAGGACCGGCCGCCTCGCTCGAATCGAGCTCGCAGATCACCTGCAGCGACAGATGGTGATCACCCATGACGAACTCGTTGCTGGTGAGCGCATCGAGCGCATCCGCGAGCGCCTCGGCCTGCGAGACCGCGAAGTCGCCCGCATTGGCCATGCGGTTGATCTGTCGGGTGAGCAGCGCCTGACCGCTTGCCTTGGTGAGGAACGCAAACGACTGGCTGAGCACGAAGGCAAACGGCGCGGCGAGCAGCGCATCGAGCATGCCGGGCACGCTCGGCGTCGGATACTCCTTGATGCCGAGCACGGCGCCCGCGCGCGACCCGCTGACCGGACGGTACTCGATGACCTCGTTGCCGAAGTACAGCCTTGTGGTGGCGAGCGCCGCACTCAACGGGCCGCGCGGCAGCGGCACGCGACGCGCCTCGCCGTTGACGAGCAGCCCCAGGAACTCGAGCGTCGAGGAGCACCAACGGCCCGAGTCGCGGTAGCAGCCAAGGGGCTGCGGCTCATAGTGCGAGAGCGCGGCCCGCAGGGTCTGGGCGAGGCGCTCGCACGCCTCGAGCGCGTCGGTGAGCTCGAGGCGCGAGGCGGCCGGCTGCGCCCGCGAGAGCGCCCGCGAGAGCAGGTGGCGCGCGCGTCCCGCGGCCGGTCGATACAGCACCGACAGATACAGCTCGTTGACCATGAGCCGCTCGGTGGACAAGCGCCGGCTGTAGTGTCCGTAGAGCCGGCCGGCGAAGCCGGTCTCGTCCGCGGCGGGCAGCGGCGCGCTTTCGCGCCGGCGCACGGTGTGCGCCCAGAGCGCAACGGCGGGATCGGCCACATTGCGCCACAGCACGTTGAGTCGCTCGTGCCACTGGTTGATCTGCTCGGCATCGGCGCTCTCGAAACTCGCCCCGCCGAGGCGAAATACCTGCAGGTAGTCCCCGGAGACGGTCCTGAGGACATCGCGAGCCACGTGCACGCTGTAGGGAATATAGCGTTCCGCCGTCAGCTCGCGGCGCAGCGCCGAAGGCAGCGACCTCAGCATGGGAAGATCTCCCGGGCACGGCGCTCCCACCATACCGGTTGGGGAATCGCCCGCCGCCGCCCGCGCGCATCCGGCGGGTCAATCGGCAACGGGGAGTAGCTCACCGCCCGCCACAGCCGCCGGTTGGCGAGCCACGCGGGCAGGCGTGTGCGCGCCGCGAGCAGCGCGAGATCGAAGAAGCGCGCATCCCGTGCGCAGAGCAATGCGCTCACGCCGTGCACGGGCAGGCTGATGAGCAACGTCAGGAGGTTGCGGGTGACAAGGAACGTCTCGAGCGTGCACACCAGGTTGGCGAGCAGTGCCGAATAGGTGACCCCCCAGCGCATCGGCGGCCGGGTCGCGCCGACGAACAGCGGATCGGCCGTGAGCGCAAAAGATGCGCGAGTCATGATGCCGCCCCTCCCTCACACCCCAAACATGCCGCGCACCCAGGAGACGATCTGCGGCGCGCCGAAGGCGATCGCGATACCGAGGATGGCCGCGATGCACCAGCCCCAGGAGATGCGGTTCGCCATCGCCATGGCGCCGAGCACCATCACGAGAATGACGGCGATCGGCGTGAGCCAGGCGAGAATGTTGCTCTCGAGCGCGGTGGCGCCGGTGAGAAACGGCGAGGCCTGGGCGAGAGCGGATTGAGGCAGCGCGAGGAGGATCGCGAGCGCCGCGGCAAGCAGCGCGGGACGGGCGAGGACGGTGAGCGTGCGGATCATGGCGACTCCCGGGGCGAGGATGAGGCCGGTGCCCGGTCCGCGCGAGGACCGGGCTGCCCGAACGGCACAGGGGCTTCAGGCGCCTGCAACGAGCGGTTGCGGCTGCTCGGCGGCGGCCGAGAACTCCTCGCGCCGCGCCCTCCCGGGAGCACCGAACCTGAACCCCTGCACGATGAAGGAATGGTCGTAGCGGCGCTCGCCCTGCTTGTCGATCCAGGTGTCCGCGCGCACCTGCGCCGAGAGGATGAGCTGATCGCCCTTGCGCGCGGTGCGCCCGATCGCCTCCCCGAGGGCGCCGAAGGCGACGAACCAGATGCTGGTGGTGATCTCGCGCTCCGCGCCGTCCTCGTCCCGGCCCGCGTAATCGTTGCCGATCAGGCAGAGCCTGGCGTAGGTGGTCTCACCTTTGACGGTGAGCTCCGGATCGCGCGCTAGATTGCCGATGGCGGTGAGCATGAAGCTGTTCATGTGAGGGTCTCCGTGGTGGTCGGTGCCCCGGTGGCACTACACAACAGTCTAGGAATCCCCGCCGGAATTGAAATCGCGTTTGCGTGCGTGTTTGTGGAGAAATGCGCCTCCTTGCGCCCGGGCGGACCCGAGGGGGGTATCCTCTCGGTCACCCAGATGGTGTGAGGAGCCGTTCCATGCCCTTAGCGACCGCACGCTGCGAGGAGCCAGTCGAGGAGTGCATCGAGGCGCTCGATGAGCTCATCCTCCACCTCGAGCGCCACCCGCCAGGGGCGCTCGCCGGGGCGATGGGCACGCACCTCGAGGCGTTGCTGCGTGCCATGCTCGCCGCCGGGGAGTGCTCAGCGGGCGATATCAGGGACTTTCTGCGCGAGATCGAGCGCGGAGCGTTGGACTGACGGGCGCAGGCGCTGAAAGACTGACGCGCATGCGGGCACAGCGTTTCCGGATGGAGCAAGCCCCTCGGGACGGCGAAAAAATCACGGGGCCGGCCGTGGCAAACACGACAGGCCCCGCATAACCGCCGGCCGTCACCGGCCGGCGTCGTGCCGTTACGGGGGTTGTTACGGCAACGATTCCAAGTAGTCGGCCACCGCCTTCATCTGTCCGTCGTGCAGCGTCGAGGCCACCCCGTGCATGATGGCGACCTTGCGCATGTTGCTGCGGAAGGCGGCGAGCTGCTTGAGGATGTACTCGGCGTGCTGACCGGCGAGGCGTGGAAAGACCTTGCTGCCAAGCCCCTGCGGTCCGTGGCACGCGGCGCACGCCGGCAGACCCTGGGAAGGGATGCCGTGATGGTATATCTCACTGCCCTCGGCGATCACCGCCGCCGGATGGGGTGTGCCGGGACCGGGCGTCTGGTGCGAGAAATACTGCGCCAGGGCGGCGATGGTGGCATTGGACAGCTCGCCCGCCATGCCGTACATGTAGGCCACCGCGTACGGATCGCCGCGGGTGTGATCGCGGAACTCCTTCAGCTGCTGCTCGAGGTACCAGGCGTGCTGGCCGGCGAGCCGCGGGAACATCGGATTCTTGCTATTGCCATCGACCCCGTGACAGGTGCTGCAGACCCCGATCGCGAGCGCCCGTGCCTGCGACGGGGGCGTGTACGCCCCCTGCGCAAGGACCGGGACGCTCGCCGCGGCGAGCGCCGCCGCCGAGGCTGCGAGCAGACCACGATGCAACCAGACTTTCAGATTATCGATCCGCATGATCCACCTCAAAATGCATACCACAACATGACGTTCAGCACGTTATTGTCGGAGGCGTTGCGGCCGAAGCCGTCATAGTTGTTGCCGGCCCCGTTGAACTTGTTGTAGGCGGTGTACTGGGCCACGAGTTCCACGTTGTACCAGGGTACATAATCGAGCTCAGCGACGAGCCCGTTGGTGTCGGGCGAGCCGTTGGCGCTCGTGACCACGCCGCAGTAGGACTGTTCGACCCCGATGGCGCAGGTGGTGGGAGGATACTCACCCCTGTCGGTGCTGCCCGTGGTGTCGAACCAGCCGATCTGGGCGCCGTACTTGCGCCGGTAGTAATAACTCCCCGTGAGCCTCGTCACCGTGAGATTGTCCCTCAGGTTGCTGGCGGTACCGGGGTAGCTCGCGCCCCAGTGTATGCTCTCGTGAATGTGGCTGCCGAAGACGCTGAAGATGTTGTCCTCGCCGATGTACTGATATTGGAAGTCCTCGCCGATGTCGAGGTAGGTGTTCTTGCGCCCCACGAGCGGCTTACCGCCACCCGGGTACTCCTCGAAATCCTCCCCGACGGTTCCGACCTCGAGGGAGTTCGCGCTCCAGTCGTACTCGTACGCCACACGCCAGTACGGCGAGAAGCCATGCAGCACGTTGCTGTTGTTTGCGTCGATCAGACCGTCGGTCTTCGACGGGCCGAGCGGGGCATAGTGGTAGCCGCCGAACTCCACATAGAGCGACTGGTCGTAGAAGCCGTATACGGTGAGGCCCGCCACATTCTGCGCCTGCTGCTCATCGAGCTGGACGTCCGCCACGGGCGACACCGACGCATTCGCGTGCGACCAGGGGAAACCCCATGCCGGCGTATCGTTCCACAGGTCCTGCACCGTCGGGTTGTTATTGAGATCCACTCCGTATGTCAGGGTGTTCTTCCCGGGCAGCACGGCGAGCTTCGCGAAGCGCACGTCCGTGTTGTCCATGTTGAAGTCGTTCTGGAAGCTCGTGTAGGTGATCTGGGCGAGAGTCCCCAGGTGCGGGGCGATCTTGCCAGCGTAGAACAGGCTCAGCTGCCGCGGGAATTCGGTCGTGCCGGCCTGCGCAGGCCCGCTTTGGGTCGGCACACGCTTGTCGACCTGGCTGTAGTTGATCTGCACCATGGCAGACAGGTCCGGGATCTTCGAGAGCGACAGCAACTGCTGGCGGGCGCTGCTCACGGCCCGCACCTGCCGAAGGTTGTCGAGCACGTAGCCGTTCGCCTTGAACTGGCGTCCGAAGGGGGTCAGCTCCGGAAAGACAGTGTGGCAGGCCGCGCAGGCCATGCCGGTCTGGCGCGCAAAGCTCGGCACCGCCTGCGCCACCGGCGCAAGTAGTGTCATCGCCGCAACTGCCGCCGCAAGCTGGAATCTAGTGTGCAATCGCATCTGTACCCTCCTGAACCCCGTCACAATGTACGGACAGCCGGCAGCTTAAGTGGCACCGGGCGGTGCCGGCAGCACGGAAAATCCCCCCGGTGTTTCGCAAAACCGAACCCCCCCGCGGGCGCGGCGGTATTCGTATAACTATTGGCCGGCGTTGGATTTAAGAAACGAGAGCCGGGTCACATGCGCGGCACGAGAAGTGGAGTCTGGGAGCGGGGCAAGCCGCAGCACCCTCAGCGGCGAACGAGCGTGCGCAATGGTGCGCGCCGGGGGGCTGGCCCCCACTAAAGCCTGGGGGGAGGCGCCTGGAGCGCGCGGGCAATGAACGGACGCGGAGCGAAGTGCTGGGGCACCATGGCGCCCACGGGCCGATACATCGGCGGCGGCGTCGTCGGCGGCGCATAGGTGTTGCCTGCCACCGGCAGGGCAGCCGGGACCGATCCGGCCGTGCCCGGCTGAGCCCGATACATCGGCGGTGAGCGCCATCGGGGCAGCCCGGCCGGACTCGCGAAAGCCGACTGGAACGGCAGAGGACGTCTGGGCCCAGGCGGCGGCCCGCCGGGGTGGAATCGGGGCGCCGGAGCGTGCCAAGCGGGAGGGCTGGGGTGGTACGCAGGAAAGTGAGGCGCACTCTGCAGACGAGGCGCTCTCCGGAAGCGGGGAGGATTCGCGAAATGGGGGGAAGGCGCAGGCGCGTAGCGAGGTGCAGGCGCGTAGCGAGGCGCAGGCGCGACATAGCGAGGGGGTCTCTGGAGCCGGGGCGCTCTGTGCGGATGAAACCCCTCGAAACGAGGACTGTGCGGCCTCGCCGGGTGCCCGGCAGCCGAACGCCCCGTCCGGCCGAGCGCCCACGGCGGGCGGCCGGACGGGGCGCTGGGACGCTCAAACGCCGGCCGGTGCCGTGAAGGCACTACCCCGCTTGCCGTCCCTCGCGCCTCGCGCAGCAGCCACGGTGGGCGATTGCTCGGGACGCCCGCACCCCCAACGGCCGGCCGGCGCTGCAGTGACGGTATCGCCTCACCCGCCATCCCAGGCGCCCCGCGCGCCGCGAAACCCGCGAGCCGCACCGGAACCACCGGCCTGTTGGGCCGCAGGCGCTCCCACTGGCCGAGGCTCAGCGGATGCCCGCCGTTGGCGCGGATCGCCACCCGCTGCGCAGCGAAGGGCACCGGTGCCCGCGAGGGGGCGAGACGCACCACCGCCGGCCGGTCGATCAGTCCGCGAGGCGGGGAGAATCGACGTGCTGCGCCCGGGCCGAGCACGCTCGCCTTCACTGGCGTGAGGGTCGGCGCCGCGTTGGTGAAATGCACGCTCATGATGCCGCGCCGCGGCAGGGTGATACGGTGCGGAGCGACTGGTTGCGCCGTGGTGAACACGGAGCGCGGCACGACGGTGATCGCCCCTGGAACGCGGCTGTTGGCGTAGATCACCCGGGGGCGGTGTGCGCCGTATCTGGCTTTGACCACGGTCGCGTTGAGGGCCGTGGAATTGGAAAGATTGATGTTGCGCACATACGCGCGGCTGGCGGCATAGCCCGGCAGGTAAACGTCCCGCGGACCGAGCGGAAGCCAGCCGACGGGCCGGACCCTTCGCACCCCGGCCGAGGCCCCGATACGCCCGATGCGCCCGCGCGTGAAGGCCACCATGGCCGGGGAATAGATCGGCCGCACCCTGCGCGGACCCGGAACCCAGCACCAGTCCCCGTTCCACCAGCCCCAGCGCCCGTAATGAAACGGCGCAAAGCCCCAGGGCTCATCATCGACCCAGGTCCAGCCCCAGGGGAAGATCCACGTCCAGTAGCCGAGGCTGTACGGCGCCCAGCCTGCCGGCACGGCGGGGAACCAGGCATAGCCCCACTGCGTGTACTGCCAATCGCCATAGCCGGCCAGCTCATTCGCGCCGACCACATCCGGCGAGACGTATTGCTCGACAGCCGCGGCGGCCTTGGCCTCCTCCCGGTCCCGCGACATCGACCAGTCATCGAACGCATCGGGCGCGCCCAACAGCGCGTAATCGGCCGTCAGCGAGGTGGTGCCCATGAAGGTGACGCTCTGCTGTGCGCTCACCGTGTAGGTCTTGCCGCCTCCGCTCGCCACCGCCTGGCCCTCGACCACTTCCACGATCGTGGTATCGCCGCTCCCGCTCACCTCCACGCGGTAGATGCCCGGCCGCTCAAGCGACAGTGCCAGATTGGGCGTGTCGATCTCGTCCTGCCCGCCATCGGCCAGGCTGAACACGCGCACGATGACATCGCCCGCCGTCACTTGCATCTGCGCGATGCGCCGGTCGAGGTTCAGAAAGGAGAATCCCGTCATGCTCCACAGCCGGATCACCGCATCGCCGATGTTGAGCTCGACGCGCGAATCGCGGTCGGCCCAGATCTTGTCACCGATGGTCATCGGCCGGTTGAGCTCGGCAGCGACCCAGTTGTGCGTGCCGGCAGGCTCGAGCCACACGCTCCCGGAGACATAGCTCAGCTGCGCCGTGCGCCCCGGCGGGCTGCCCTGGGCGGCCGTCACCGCGCTCATCGACAGAGCGAGGACCGCGCCGATCACGGCCAGCGCCGTTGACGGACGGATTCTGCGCGGCCCATCCTGAGCCTCGCCCCATCGGGACCGGTGCTGCGCACCGTCCAAAATCGCTCCCGGCGATTTTTTCATGGCGGACACTCCCGACGGTCGGGCCGCGGATCCGGTGCTCCGCGTTCCGACCGTAATCGGATCATGATTCGATTATGGCACGCATTCCTGACGCAACGCTGACATCGCCCCCCGGGCCTTCGCTCATGCCGGGATGCTCGCGCAAGCCCGATCAGGGGCGTGGGGGCTCGGCCCACGGAGAGCCCCGCGATGCCGGCTCGAGCGGCACCCGATGGGCAATCCTCGCGATGCCAGACACGCCGGTCATGAACGATTATAGAATTCTCGGATGTCCGCGCCGATCGTACAGGAAATCAACGTCTACCCGCTGAAATCCGCACGCGGCATTGCCCTGCCGGCGGCGCGCCTCGCCGCCACCGGCTTCGAGTGGGACCGGCACTGGATGGTGGTACGCGAGGACGGCCTGTTCCTCACCCAGCGCACGCATCCCCGCCTGGCCCGCATCGCCACCGCGCTGACGAGCGAGCACCTGCTCCTCGATACGCAGGGCCAGCGGACGCTGCCCCTACCGCTCACCCCTTGCGGCGAAGCGCACCCGATCCGGGTGTGGAAGGACTCCTGCGAGGGACTCGAGCAGGGCGATGCGGCCGCGCAGTGGGTGAGCGCGGTGCTCGGGGAGCCGGCGCGCATCGTGCGCGTTCCGCGCTCCCCGCCCCGTCTGGCCAACCCCGAGTACGCGGGCCCCCAGCCCGCCCCGATCGCCTTCCCGGATGGCTATCCCGTGCTGGTCTGCAACCGCGCCTCGCTCGATGAGCTCAACCGCCGCCTGCCGCAGAGGCTTCCGATGGAGCGCTTCCGCCCGAATCTGGTCATCGAGGGGTTGCCAGCGTTCGAGGAGGACCGCATCGCCGCCCTCGGGATCGGCCCGGTGTGGCTGCGCCTGGTCAAGCCTTGCGTGCGCTGCATCGTCCCCTCGACCGATCAACTCAGCGGCACCCGCGGGCTCGATCCCCTGCCGGTGCTGCGCACGTTCCGCTTCGACCCGACGCTGCGCGGCGTCACGTTCGGCGAGAACGCCGTCATCGCCACAGGCGTCGGCGAGCGACTCGAGCGCGGCGCGCAGTGCCGCATACGCTACGACGATTGATCTTTGTGGCCGCACTGGCTACCGTGGCGCGCCTGTCCGCGCAAGCGCAAGCACGAAGGACTTAAGGAATGACCCGCCGAGCGACGCTGGCCGTCTCATTGATGGTTTTTCTCTCCCTGTGGCAGAGCGCACTCGCGCGCGGCGTAAGTCCCTACCTGCCGCTGAACCTCGATCCGGACGTCGAGAATGCGATCGAGCGAGTCATGATCCTGGGGGACGAGCCGGTCATGTCCCGGCCCATTCCCGCGGCGCTGGTGCTGCAGGCCCTGCCCAAGGCGTGCAAGGTGGACCGGCCGCTGTGCGAGCGCGTCAGGCACTATCTGCATCGCTACATGCATGGCACCGGCGTGGAATTCGCGAGCATCTCCGCGGCCCTGACCACGGGGCACTCCAACATCACCCTGCCCAACCAGCACGGCACCACGGCGCAAAGTCCCTACCAGATCGCCGGTGCGGCCTATATCCAGTTCAGCCCCTACGTGCTGCTCAATTTGGGCGGCGAGGCCCACCAGGGCCGCGCGACCCCGACGGGGACGTACCTCAGCCTGGGGTTCGACTGGGCGCAGCTCGATATCGGCTGGCGCGATCACTGGTGGTCGCCCATGACCGACAGCTCGATGCTGATCAGCACCGAGGCGCCCACCATGCCCTCCATCACCCTGTCGAACTACCAGCCGCTGACGCGCCTGAGGCTTCACTACTCGGTGTTCCTCGCGCGCATGTCGGAGTCGAGCCGGATCGAGCTGCCGCTCTCGGTGAACACGCCGCATCGATTCACCCGCGGCTATCCGAAGATGGGCGGCGTCAGGGTGGGCATCGAGCCGGTGAGCGGCTGGGCGCTGTCGCTGCAGCGGGTGCTCTTCTGGGGCGGCGGCGCAGCCGGCGGGGAGTCGGTCAGCAACATCATGCAGGCGTTCTTCAATCCCGCCAAGGCGCAAACCACCGGCTTCAACACCGGCACGCACGTGGTCGCCAAGCAGGAGGCCTCGATCACCAGCCGGTTCATCTTCCCCGGCCGCTACCCCTTCTCGGTGTACTTCGAGTACGCCGGCAACGACACCGTCATGGGCCAGAACTACCTGCTCGGCAAGCCCGCGCTCTCGGCCGGTATCGACTTTCCGCTCATCGGACCGTTCGACTTCACCTTCGAATACTCCTCCTGGGCGCCCACGTGGTACGTGCACCCCGCATCGCCCGTTCAAACGGGCTACCTCGACGGCCTCACCAACTATGGCGCCAACATCGGCAGCTGGTTCGGCGACCAGCGCGTGCTCGCCACGGCCACCGCGCTCGCCGACCAGGTCGGCGGCCAGAGCGACATGCTGCGCATCGGCTGGACGCCGTCCTTCGGCGGCTACATGCAGCTGAAGCTGCGCGCGCTCACCAACGAGGACCTCACCCGCTTCGCCACCTTCCCCTACCGGAACGAGTACCTGGGCTCGCTCAGCTACTCCTACCCCTGGCGCGGCTATGCCGTCGGTCTCGAGCTGCAGGCCGGCCGGGACGTCTTCGGCCACCACTACCTGCGGGTCGAGGGATACCTGCGCGACGGGGAGGCGCTGCTCAGCCACTTCGATCCGACCTCCGCCTTCGCCGGCAAGACCCCCAAGGGGGACCACTGGTTCATCAAGACGGGCGTCAACTATTACCGACTGCTGGTGTACAGGACAGGTTACGCCCGCCACTACACGCCGTGGGCGGGCGGCCCGCACTTCACGATCGGCGCCCGCCGGCGCATCTCGGCGCACCAGGACATCGGGGTGGCGCTCGATGTCGATTCCCTCCGGGGGCGGCCGATGCTCGGGGTGCGGATGGTCGATTACCGCTACCGCTTCGGCAGACACCTGGCGGCGCACGCGTTCCTCGGCGCGGCCCGTTATGCGCTGGCCTCGCCGGCGTATGGCCTGTACGTGGGAGCAGGACTGGAGTGGCGCAATCTATTGCCCGGCTGGGGCATCGGGGTCGGCTTTCACAACGTGATCTCGGCCCAGCGCCTGAGGGATCTGCGCACGGAAGTCAGGGGCGGCCAGGTCTTATGGAGCAGCTACAGCTGGACGTTTGACGTGTCGCGCTCCTTCTGACGAGCACTCGCCGGAGCGTCACACCCTGGGGCACACCGGCAGCGAGCACCAGGCCTGAAGCACCGCTTCCACCGGGATCTGATCGGCCCGCCGGCTCACCGGCGGGCCGCCGACGCCGACCACCGCCGAGCCCGAGGCGGCACGCGGCAGCACCCGGGACTGGGGATTCGCGCCCATGATCACGACCACCGGCAGTCCAAGTGCCGCGGCGGCGTGCGCCATGCCCGTGTCCATGGAAATCATGCTCTCGGCCGCCTCCATCAGGGCGAAGCTTGCGCGCAGGCCGAGCCCGGCGACCTCCAGCCCCTCGAGCCCGATCGCCTCGCGCAGCGCCTCGAGGAACGGCAGCTCGCTCGCCGCCCCGCGCAGCACGAGAGCGGCCTGCGGATGGCGCTCGCGCAGCGCATGCAAGAGCACGCGCCAGCGCTCGACGGGCCAGGAGCGGTCATTGTCGCGCTGCCAGCGCTTGCGGCTGCGCACGCTCAAGGTACGCGCCGTGCCGGGCTGGATCAGAACGATCGGCCGTCCGGACCAACCCCTTTGCTGCAGCAACGCCTGGCACTGCGATCGCTCCGCTTCGAGCGTGACGAGCCTCGGTGCGCTCGGCCCGCCGGGCAACGGGTAGTCCGCTGACGCCAGAACCGGCGGCGTGCGCTCGGCCAACCGCACCAGCGACTCGAGGTAGTGCTCCTGCAGATTCGGGGCGCCCTCGAGGAACACACAGCGTCCGGCCTCGATGGCGCTCAGTGACAGCAGGCGCCTGATGCGCAAGAGCTGGCGGGGCATCGCCTCGGCGATGTAGATCGGCGCCGGCGCGCTCCGGCGCAGCGCGCGCACAGCTCCCAGCCACTCGCCGGTGACTGCAAACGGCAGATGCCGCGGCAACGTCCAGCACCGCGCCACATCGGGATGACTCCGATAGATATCGCGGTTCCACGGCCCGGCGCCGACCACGTGGCACGGACCGCCATAGCGGCGGCGCAGCAGGCCCAAGACGGCGGTCAGCATGATCATGTCCCCGACCCGGCCGAAGAGGATCACGACGGGCGTGAGTGCTCGCGCGGGCGTGCTCATGGGGATCACCGGGCGCCGCAGCGCTCCGGCCGGACCCGATCGGGTCCGGCCGGCAGCGAGCGCCACAGATCGAGCACCGCCTGAGGGGAAATCTGCTCGACGTGGGGGGCCTCGATCGCCAGGACCGGGGAGCTGCCGCCGCTGCGCGGCAGCCAGACCCGGGGAGACTGGATGCCATAGAGCACCACGAGCGGGACACCGAGCGCGGCGGCGGCATGCGCAGGCCCCGTGTCGATGGAGATCATGCTGTGGGCCAGCTCGCACAGCGCGAACAGGCGCCGCAGGCCGCAGGCGGCCACCTCCACCCGGGGGACGGAGGCCGCCGCGCGGATCCGCTCGAGCATCGAGGCTTCGGCCCCCGCACCGCGCAGCAGGATCCGCGCCTCAGGATGGGCGGCGTGGATTCCCTCGAGCAGGCCGATCCAGTTCTCGAGCGGCCAGACCTTGTCGTCCCGATCGCTCCAGTGACGCATGCGCCGCCGCCCCATGGTGCGATGATTCCCCGGCTGCACGAGGACCACCGGCTCGCCTCGCCAGCCCCGCCCGGCGAGCCAGGCCCGCCCCTCGCTCCGCTCATCCTCCATCACCCGAAGATGCGGCCGCCAGAGATCCGCGGCCTCGGGCTGCGGATAGTCCCGCTCCCGCACCGAGGCGGGGGTGCGCGCGGCGAACTGCAGCTGACAGTCGAGCCACAGCCGCTCGGTGCCGGGCTCCTCGTCGATGTACAGGCAGCGCCCCGGGTCGATACCGCCCCAGGACAACAGGCGTCTGATCCGCGGCACCTGCCTGCGATGGTGCTCGAGCACGTACACCGGAGCCGGCGCGCTCGAGCGCAGGGCGCGCAACACCGCGGGCCACGCCAGGCTGAGCGCAAACGGCGCCTTGCGCGGCACGTGCCAGCAGGCCTCGACATCCGGATGCCCCAGGTACATGTCGCGGATCCACGGGTCCATGCCGACGACATAACACGGAGCGCCGTAGCGGCGATGCAGAAACCGCAGGACCGCCGTCAGCATCACCATGTCGCCGATACGGCCGAACCGGAACACGAAGGGGTTGAGCGGCGGCCCCGGAGCGGCGGTCAATGTCGTTGCGGGCATCGGCGGGTGTCGGGCAGGATCGTCCGGGGCCAACGGGCATTGTGACGCAGGGGCGTGAGGTTCAGCAAGCCGCCGGTGGCGGGGCACCGATGAGCCCGGCCGCGCGGGCGCTCGGGCTGCGGCCTGCCGCATACGCACCGCGCCTACCCGAGCGCGGGCCGCGCCCGAGTCACGGAGCGCCCGGGGCTGTGAATAGGGGTTATCCGCAGCCGCTTTTCGGTGCGCACTTCGCGATATCCGCGAGCCCCTGCTCACTCGCGCCCCGGTTGCGGGTATGCTCGCATCCATAGGCGGGCTGAGATGAAACAGACGGTGCGCTTTCGAGTGGACTTCACGACCGGCTGCTCGATCGGCCCGGGCAAGGTGGCGCTGTTGGAAGGCATTCGCGACACCGGCTCGCTGCGCCGGGCGGCGCGCGCGCTCGGCATGAGCTACCGCCGCGCATGGCTGCTGCTCGATGAGCTCAATCACTCCTTCACGGCGCCGGCCACCACGGCGACGGTGGGCGGCGCGGGCGGAGGAGGAGCGCAGCTCACCGCCTTCGGCGGGGCGCTCATCGACGCCTACCGCTCGCTCGGGCGCGACATCGAGTCGCTGGCGCAGGTGACACTCGCGCCCATCGCCGCGCACGCCAAGACCCGGCCGGGACCGAAGGCCCGGCGCCCCCCGAGCGCGCAGCGCCGCAGGCTCTCCCGCACCCCCTCCCCCGGGCCTGGGCGCACGGATTGAGCGCTGCGGACCACAGGCTGACATTTCACCTGCGCTCACCGGGCGCCGCCCTCGCGGCCGTGCCGGCTCTGCTGCTCGGTCTGGCCGCTTCCGCGGCGGCCGCGAGCGCCCCCGCCGAGGCCCCCGTGCACGCGCCACTCCAGAGCGAAGCGGCGCACGGCGGCGGCACCACCCGGTCTTTGCCCTCGAACGCGGCACTCGTGCGCATGGGCGCGGTGATCGGCCGGATCGAGATCCACAATGCGAACGTTTTCGACCTCTCAAACCCCAAGGACGACCGGCCGCTCTTTCGCCTCGCCGACCACCTGCACCGCACGACGCGCAAGAGCCTCATTCGCCATCAGCTGCTCTTTCACGCAGGCGAGCGCTACTCGCCGCACCTGCTCGCGGAATCGGCGCGCATCCTGCGCGCGGACCCGTATTTCTACGATGCCTCCATCCGCCCGATTCGCTACCACGACGGCAAGGTCGATGTGCTCGTGAGCACCCGCGATGTCTGGACGCTCAACCCCGGCGTCGACTTCTCGCGCAGCGGCGGCAAGAGCTCGATCGGCTTTCAGCTTCAGGAGCTCAACGCCCTCGGCACCGGCACCGACATCACGCTCGCGCACATTCGCACGGTCGACCGGACGGAGTCGACCGTCGATGTCTCCAACCAGCATGTGTTCGATACCTGGACGGCCGTCGATGCGGCCTACGGCAGGTTGAGCGACGGGCGGCTGCGCCAGCTGATCGTGAACCGCCCGTTCTATGCGCTCGAGACCCGGCACGCCGGCGGGGTGTCGCTCATCGACACCTCATTCGACAACTCGCTCTATGACCTCGGCCACATCATCGACAGATTCCACGAGCGCAACCGCCAGTACCAGATATACGGGGGCTGGTCGCAAGGGCTCGTGCACGGCTGGACCCGGCGCTACAGCGTGGGGCTCACCTACGACGAGCACCGTTTCGGGCCCGCTGCGGCCAGCGCCTGGAGCGGCCCGGTGCTGCTGCCCCGAAACCGCAGGTTCGTCTTTCCCTGGGTGCAGTTCGATCTGGTTCAGGACGAGTACGTGAAGCTGCGCAACCACAATCAGATCGACCGTACGGAGGACTTCCACCTCGGGACCTACCTCAGCGCCCGGGCCGGCTGGGCGCCGCGCTCCTTCGGGTCCAGTCGCAATGCGCTCATGATCCGGATCCACTCGGGCGACGGCTACTCCATCGGTCACCGCGACCTGCTGCTCCTGGCGGGCGCGGCGAGCGGGCGCATCGAGCGCGGCACGATCGAGAACGGCCTGGTGAGCGCGAGTCTCACCAACTTCGACGAGCAGTCCTCGCACTGGCTGCTCTACAGCGCGCTCACCGCCCGGGCCGGCCGCCGGCTCGCTCTCGACAACCAGATCCTGCTGGGCGGCGACAACGGCCTCAGGGGATACCCGCTGCGCTACCAGGACGGCACGGCGAGCGCGCTCTTTACGATCGAGGAGCGTTGGTTCAGCGACTGGTATCCGCTGCGGCTGTTTCGCGTCGGGGCGGCGATGTTCTTCGACATGGGGCGCACCTGGGGACGCCCGCCCCTTGCGGCCCCGAGCCTAGGCCTGCTCAAGGACGCGGGCTTCGGATTGCGCTTCGGCAATGCCCGCACCGCCTTCGGCAACGTGATCCACGTCGACCTGGCCTTCCCTCTCAACGGAGGCTCCTCCATCAAGCGGGTGCAGTTCCTGGTGACGACTCACAAGA
Source organism: Pseudomonadota bacterium (assembly GCA_021792815.1). The sequence continues at coordinate 6,988 of JAJYTX010000003.1, read as the reverse complement.
ATTTTTGACTGCGTCTATTTCGACTTCGACCCGAGGCCCGGCGGCGTGAGCACCGTGCCGTCGGCCAGGCGGATCCCCCCGCCGGCGGCGGACGTGGACGTCTTGGGCACCGCGGTCAGCGTGACCGGGGCGGGCGCCTCCACCGCGCGCGGCGGGGGCAGGACCTCCACCGACAGAGTGATGCCGCACTTCTCGCCCGGCTTCAGCGCCCCGACACCCACCACCTTGCGGGCGACCTCCTCTCCCTGGTCGTCGCGGATGACGATGACGACGTTGTATTCGGAGGGCTCTACCGTGCCGGGATGGCTGAACACGCCTTCAACCTTCAGCGCGCAGATCGCGGCCTCCTCGCGCCGCTGAGCCTCGACGTCGAAACGCAAATGATGGCGGCACCCCGGGCAGACGCTCAGGCTCTCGAGAACGACAGCCTTGCAATGTGGACAGACACGCGTCTTGCCCGCGGGCACCGCGGCGCTCATAGAGCGCCGGTACCCGTGTCAGAAAGCGCCTGGCTTTCCTCGTCCCAGCCAAACTCCACCTTGCCGCGCATCCGTGCGCCGGGGGCCACGGTGAAGGATCCGGCCTTGACGTCACCCTCGACACGCCCGCCCTGCAGCAGGTCGACCTGCCTGGCCTCGATGATGTTGCCGATGATCTCGCCGGAGACGATGACCGCGCCGGCCTTGACCTGGCCTTCGAGGCGCGCGCCGCCATCCACCGTCAGCGTCCCGTCGATCTGCACATCGCCCTTGAATCGGCCCGCGACACGCACGCTGCCCGAGCCGACAATCTTGCCCTCGAGCGTGAGGCCCGAGGAGATGATCGATTCTCCGCCTCCAGCACGCTCCTTGGCGGCGCGGCGCGGCGCCTCGGGGCTCAACGGGGCGACATTGGCCGGAGCGCTCTCGCGCGCTGGCGCACTGGCACTGCCCGACGGCACACTCCCGGAGAAGCCTGTGCCCGAGGAAGCTGAATCTTTCCACAACGCCATGGAGATACCCCCGAAATTTGAACAGGAAATTTAAACGAGATACCGAACGGAAAAGGTACCCCCAAACCGCGCCCCAGGGCTAGTGTCTTCTGCCGCAGACACATCGCCCGCACACCGTGACGGAGTTCTCAAGTGCCGTCGATCCGCTGCAGCACCTCGGCTGTTTTCTCGCGCATCAGCGCCTCACTCCCGCGGCTCTCGACATTCAGGCGCACCAGAGGCTCGGTGTTCGAGCCGCGCAGATTGAAGCGCCATTCGCGAAACTCCATCGACAGGCCATCGGTGAGATCGACTGATATGGCCTCGCTCTGGTAGCGCTTGCGGACGCGCTCCAAAATGGACGTTGCGTCCTCCGTGAGGCGGCGGTTGATCTCCCCGCTCGCCGGGAAGCGCCGCATGCGCTCGCCGAGGAGCTCGGAGAGCGGCCCGCGCTCGGCGATCACCTGCAGCGCCACCAGCCACGGGATCATGCCGCTGTCGCAGTAGGAGAAGCTGCGGAAGTAGTGATGCGCGCTCATCTCCCCGCCGTAGACGGCATCGACCTCGCGCATCTTCTGCTTGATGAAAGCGTGCCCCGAGCGGCACAACACCGGCTGCCCTCCGTGCGCGCGCACGATCTCGAGGGTATTCCAGGTAAGACGCGGGTCGTGCACGATGCGCCCGCCCGGCTCGCGCTTCAAGAACACCTCGGCGAGCAGCCCGACCAGGTAGTACCCCTCGATGAAATGGCCCCGCTCGTCGAAGAAGAAGCAGCGGTCGTAGTCCCCATCCCACGCAAGCCCCACATCAGCGCCCGTGCGGCGCACCACATCGGCCGTGGCGGCGCGGTTCTCCTCGAGCATGGGGTTGGGGATGCCGTTGGGAAAGGTGCCGTCGGGGGCGTGGTTGACCTTGATGAACTCGAACGGCAGGTGCGGCTCGAGCTGGTCGATCACCGGCCCCGCCCCGCCGTTGCCGGGATTGACCACCACCTTGAGCTTGCGCAGCTTCCCCCGATCGACGTAGCCGAGCAGATGCTCGAGGTACATCTCGCGGACGTCGAGCCGGCTCTCGATGCCGGGCACAGCGCTCTTCCCTGGCAGGCGCCCGGCCTCGATCATGGCGCGCATGTCATTCAAGCCGGTGTCCGAGCTCACCGGGCGCGCCTCACCGCGCACGAACTTCATGCCGTTGTAATCCGACGGATTGTGGCTGGCGGTGACCATGATGCCGCCGTCGAGCTCATAGGCGAAGGTGGCGAAATAGACCGCCTCGGTGCCCCAGAGGCCGATATCGAGCGCATCGGCGCCGCAATCGGTGAGCCCGCGCCTCAACGCGGCGGCGATGTGCGGGCTCGTGAGACGGATGTCGTAGCCCACCGCGACCCGTTTGGGCTTGACCAGCGCGTAGTAGGCCCGCGCGATGTCATAGGCGAGAGGCTCGTTGATCTCCTCGGGTATGCGGCCGCGGATGTCGTAGGCCTTGAAGGCGTTGAGATTCGGCATGATCCCTCCGGTCAAGCGGGCTCTTAGGATTGCAGGTGATGGGAAGCGCAGCAAGCCCGCAGCGGACTTGCCGGCCTCGGCAGGCAGCGGCATTGCGCGCGGCCCAGGAGAGCCGCTTGCGGTATTCTTGCACGGGAATTCCTCATTACTCCGGCGAGACCTCCGATGCTCAAGACCCTCTTGCAGGCCAAGCTTCACCGCGTCCGTGTCACCGAGGCCGACCTCGACTACGAGGGCTCCTGCGGAATCGATGAGCTGCTGCTCGAGGCTTCCGGGATCGGCGAGTTCCAGTACCTCGAGATCTACAATGTCAACAATGGCGAGCGCTTCGCCACCTACGCCATCCGCGCACCGCGGGGCAGCGGGACCATCAGCTTGAACGGTGCAGCGGCCCGCAAGGCCATGGTGGGCGACCTGCTGATCCTTTGCGCCTATTCTCAGTACTCGGAAGCCGAGCTCGCCTCCTACCGGCCCGTCGTGGTGCTGGTGGACGAGCACAACCGGCCGAAGCCGCGGGCGCTCCAGGGCGGCGCCCGCCCCTAGCGCCCGCACGGGCCCGGTGCAGCCATGGCGGAACGAGTCGAGTGCCTGGTCATCGGGGCCGGGGCCGTCGGTCTGGCCGTGGCCCGGGCGCTCGCACGGCGCGGGCGCGAGGTCCTCGTCCTCGAAGCCGAAAGTGCGATCGGCACGGGCGTGAGCTCACGCAACAGCGAGGTGATCCACGCCGGGATTTACTACCCGCCGGGGTCCGCCAAGGCACGCTTGTGCCTCGAGGGCCGGCACCGCCTGTACGAGTACTGTGAGGCGCACGGCGTCCCGTTTCGCCGCTGCGGCAAGCTGATCGTCGCCACCGACGAGGCACAGCTGCCGAAACTGAAATCGATCGAGGAGACCGCGCACCGCAACGGCGTCGAGGACCTGAAATGGCTGAGTCCCGCGCAGGCGCAGCGGCTGGAGCCGGAGCTGCGCTGCGCCGGAGCGCTCCTCTCGCCCTCCACCGGAATTCTCGACACCCACGCATTCATGCTCTCGCTGCAGGGCGAGATCGAGGCAGCCGGCGGCGCGGTGCTCTGCCGCACGCCGGTGATGAGTGGCCGCGTTGAGGAACGCCCCTGCCTGCAGGCCGGCTCCGGAGAGGGCGCGATGGAGATTGCAGCCTCGGTCATCGTCAACAGCGCGGGGCTGCAGGCGCAGCAGGTGGCGCATCGCCTCGGGATACCGCGGCAGACCATCCCGCCGCTGCACTACGCGAAGGGGAATTACTACGGAGTGCAAGGACGCTCGCCCTTCCGGCACCTCGTCTATCCGGTGCCGGAGCCCGGCGGGCTCGGAGTGCATCTGACGCTCGATCTCGCCGGCCGGGTCCGCTTCGGCCCCGACGTGCAGTGGATCGAGCGGCCGGAGTACTCGGTCGATCCCGGCCGTGCGGCCCACTTCTACCGTGAGATCCGCCGCTACTGGGCGGGGCTGCCCGACGGGGCGCTCACCCCTGCCTATGCCGGCATCCGGCCGAAGCTCGGCGGGCCCGGGGCGCCTGCCGCGGACTTTCTCATCCAGGGTCCGGAAGCGCACGGCATCCCCGGCCTCATCAATCTCTACGGCATCGAGTCCCCGGGACTCACCGCATCGCTCGCCATCGCGGAACAGGTGGCCGACGCGGTGTCGGCTTGATCACATCGCACAGTCCGCATAGGACATCCGATTTGGACGTCACACTCGACGTGCAGCAAGACCTCTAACAACACGTCAAGAGTTTCCTGGTGCGGCCAACATCATTCTTGTGTTTGAGCGCAGGAACCGGTACGGTTCCAGCTCTCGCGGAGGAAGATCATGACGCTCAAAAACAACCTGACTGCGGCGGGGCGGCCCGACCCGGATCCGATCCGTCAGGCTCGTACTCCGGCCTGTCGATACCCCACGAGCCCCTGTGGTGAGCCACCGGGCTCGCGCGGTCGGGTAGCCGACCCGGACAGCCTCGTCCTCGAGCACCTGAAGAAGATTCAGGCGGAGCTCTCGGCTTCCCGCGAGCGGGACCGAGAGATTATCTGTCGCCTGGGAAACGTCGAGATATCAGTCGCCACACTGCGGCGTGAGCTCGGGCACTGCGAGGAATCGATCGCCGGCATAAACTTGCGGATGGACCGCATGAGCGACCGCATCGAACGCATCGAGCGACGGCTGGAGCTCACCGATTGAGAAGCGCCGCCGCGTGGACACGCAGGCATTGTTCGAGGGTAGATCGCCGAAGCGGTTCAGGGCCGTTGAGAAAGTGGCGATCCGCAAATTGCCGCAGGTGCATGCTGCCGCCGATATCTCGATCGAGCGCGCTTACCGCCTGCGTTGTTATCCGACCCCGCGTCAGCTCGTCGTCCCCTTGCGCCCGTACTGGTCCTCCAGGCGCACGATGTCATCCTCGCCCAGGTAGGAGCCCGACTGGATCTCGATGATGTGGAGTGCGATCTTGCCCGGGTTCTCGATGCGGTGGCGCACGCCCACGGGTATGTAGGTCGACTGGTTTTCCTCCAGCAGGAACACCTCGTCCCCGCGCGTGATGCGCGCCGTGCCCGAGACCACCACCCAGTGCTCGGCGCGGTGATGATGCAACTGCAAAGACAACACCGCTCCCGGCTTGACCTTCAGTCGCTTCACCTGGAATCGCGGGCCGTTCTCGATGCTGTCGTAGCTGCCCCAGGGGCGGAAGACCTCCCGGTGCAGGCTGTGCTCGTAGCGTCCGGCCTCCTTCAACCGAAACACCAGCTTCTTGACATCCTGCACCCGGTCCTTGGGCGCAACGAGCACCGCGTCCTTGGTCTCCACGACCACGTGGTCGGATAAGCCCACGGCTGCGACCAGCCGGCTTTCGGAGTAGAGGTAGCACCCCGTGGAGTCTTCCGCGATCACATCCCCTCGGGCCACGTTCCCCTGGGCATCGGCGCTCGATGCCTCGTGCAGCGCCGCCCAGGAGCCCACGTCCGACCAGCCCGCGGCGAGCGGCACGACGATCGCATCGCAGGTCTTCTCCATGACCGCATAGTCGATGGAATCGGCCGGGCAGGCCTCGAAACGCTGCGCATCGATGCGCGTGAAATCGAGATCGGCCTTCGCCGCCTCGAAGGCCGCGGCCACCGCACAGGCCATTTCGGGAGCCAGGTGCTCGAGCTCGGCGAGATACCGCCGGGCACCGAAGAGGAACATGCCGCTGTTCCAGTAGTACTCGCCGGAGCTCAGGAACTGCTGCGCCCGATCGGGATCGGGCTTCTCGACGAAGCGCGTGATCCGAAAGGGTCCCTCTTGGGCCGCACCCTCCGCGGCGCCGCGCTGGATATAGCCATAGCCGGTCTCAGGCGAGGTGGGGACGATACCGAAAGTCACGAGCTTTTTTTCGCCCGAAGCCGCCCCCAGAGCCGCTTGGACGGCCTTGTGGAAGGCCGGAACGTCCCGGATGACGTGATCCGCCGGTAACACCAGGAGCAGCGGATCGGCTCCGTCATCGTCGCCCACGGCCTGAAGCGCCGCATGGGCGGCGAGCGCAATGGCGGGTGCGGTATTACGCCCCACCGGCTCCAGAACCAGGGCCTGCGGTACGACCCCGATCTCGCGCATCTGCTCGGCCACGAGGAACCGATGGGCCTCGTTGCACACGATCACCGGTGCGGCCGCCGGGAGTCCCTCGATCCGGAGCGCCGTCTGCTGGATCATGGTGCGCTGGCCGGTGAGCGCCAGCAGCTGTTTGGGGTAGAGCTCTCGCGACAGCGGCCAGAGTCGCGTGCCGGCGCCGCCGGAGAGAATGACGGGGATGAGCATGAGCGAGTCCTGAGTTTCTGTCTTGGCCTGGATTCCCTGGCCTGGTCTACTTTTTAGCCTGCCCGATGGACCGGCCGCGACCGATGGCATAGTAGGCGAGCCCAAAGCGTTCCACCATGGCCGGGTCGTAGAGATTGCGTCCATCGAAGATCACCGGCGTCGCCAGCCGCTCGCGCAACCGATCGAAGTCCGGGCTGCGGAACTCCTTCCACTCCGTCACGATGGCGAGCGCATCCGCCCCTTCCACGGCCTCGTAGGCATTGCCGGCGAGGACCAAGTCCTCCCGCTCGCCGTAGAGGCGCCTCGCCTCACCCGAGGCGACGGGGTCATAGGCCCGCACCCGGGCACCCTCACCCCAGAGCCGCTCCATGAGGGCGCGCGAGGAGGCCTCCCGCATGTCATCCGTGTCGGGCTTGAAGGCCAGCCCCCAGAGGGCGATCGTCCGGCCCCTGAGCTTGCCCCCGAAGTGCTGATCGATCTTCTCGAACAGCACCTCCTTCTGGCGAGCGTTCACGGCCTCGACCGCATCCAGGACCTTCGGCTCGTGGCCGACTTCGTGGCTCGAGCGGATGAGCGCCTTCACGTCCTTGGGGAAGCAGGACCCCCCGTAGCCGACCCCGGGATAGATGAACCCGTAGCCGATACGAGGATCGGAGCCGATCCCGATGCGCACCTTCTCGATGTCCGCCCCCAGCTTCTCGGCGAGGTT
>JAJYTX010000075.1 GCA_021792815.1 Pseudomonadota bacterium | reverse complement strand
CGTGCCCATACTGTTGGGCGTGCCTGCCGGCGTTCACCCAGGTGACCGATGGATGCGTCGCGAGTGGCCGGCGCCACGCGAGCACCGCCACGCGACGGCCTCCGGCCGACCATGCCGTTGCCTGCGCGTCGATTTCCCCAGCCGGCACGATCGTCAACGGGGTACTCGGCGCATAGTGCGCCGTCGTACTGCCGGGCACCCGCGGCGAAGCATCGTCCGCCCCGAGAGCCAGCTCGCCGGCGACTTGTCGGATCTGCCCCGCGGTGATCGCGCCAGGGCGCAGCAGGCGCGGCTGCGAGTCCTGGAACGCCACGATGGTGGACTCGAGTCCGATCTGACATTCCCCGCCGTCGAGAATCACTCTGACCGCGGATCCGAGCTCCTCGCGCACGTGTTCGGCGCGCGTCGGCGACAACCTGCCGTAGCGGTTGGCGGACGGGGCGGCGATGCCGCCCCGGAAGGCCGCGAGCAGCTGCTGGGCCACCGGATGGGAAGGCACCCGAAGCGCGACCGTATCCTGACCTCCGGTCACGGCATCGTCGACCGCCGGGGCGCGAGGCAGCACCAGGGTGAGCGGCCCAGGCCAGAATCGCTCGGCGAGCCGCCGGGCCGCGGGCGGCACCTCCCGGGCCCAGTCGCGCACCGAATCGAGCCCGGGCAGATGGACGATGACCGGATGATGGGCTGGGCGGCCTTTGACCGCGAATATCCTGCGCACCGCGGCGGGGTTGCGCGCATCGGCGCCGAGTCCGTACACCGTCTCGGTCGGGAAGGCAACGAGCTCGCCGGCGCGCAGCGTCTGCACCGCCGCCTCGAGTTCCGCGGGCGTGGCCCGCTTGACCGCACTGCTCACGGACTCACCCCTGCTCCGCCGACACGCCGCTCAGCGGCCCGATCCCGCCGAGCCGTTTCCCACATCCGTGTCTGTCCCGGAGCCTCGAATCCTGTCACGGCAGCGGACGGCGCACCCACTCATCGTCGATTCTCAGCAACTCGTACGCCGGCCAGTAATGCTTGTCGAGCTTCAGCGTGATCACCTGCGGAGCATTGTTCCAGGTGATGGTCGCGAGTCTCACCGACGAATGATCCGGTCGCCCGGACACTGCGCGGATGAAGGCGTCCAGGGTCGGCGTCGGCACGCCGTCGACCGCCACGATCCGCTGTCCGGGATACAACCCATAACGGGATGCCGGCGAGCCGTAATCGAAATAATCGACATACACGCCGACCGGGGGCACGCCCCGCTGCGCCAGCATCGAATGAAATGGCCGCTGCAGCGTCGCGCCGGCCCATTCCACCACCCGGCGCAGGCCGGTGCCGGAGAGGATCACCGTCGGTACCGTCAGCGTCAACGCCTGCTGGCCGCGCCACACCGTCACCCGTACCGCCGGCCGATCGGACGTCGCGCGCTCGACCTGGCGGAAGCTCGTCACGACACGCCCGTCTATGGCGAGGAGCAGATCGCCCGGATCGAGCAACCGCTGGGCGGGAGAGCCGCCGGCCGCGCGCACGACGGTGAGGACCTCGCGCCGCGTGGCGCCCTGGGCGGCCAGTTTCCGCGCCCACGCGCCCGGCAATCCGATCAGCCGGGCACTCGAGAGCGGCGTTAGTGACAGCTCGACATCGAGCGAGTGCAAGGGCCGTCCGCTGCGGATCAGCCGCAGCATGTCCTGGACCAGGGCAATCGGCACGCCCTGCAGGTCCTGGCCCAGGCCATTGGCCGTGTCGTAGGCGAAGCTCGACCACAGACCGAGCACATCGCCGCGCGCGTCGGCGAGCACGCCATCGAAATCATCCGGCGGATTGACCAGCTGGATGCTCTCGATGTTGGTGTCGCGGAAGCGCATCGTGCGCGACAGCGGCAGCACCAGCGGCTCGATGCTGGCGACTTCGGTGCGGCGGAAATGCAGATCGTTGTCGGCACCGAGGCCGACCGCATCGATGGGCTGGCCGGCCACCAGGCGCTCGGAGCGCAGCTTCGCCGAGCGCACCGGCGTCGAGCCGATCAACCGCGGGTCGTAGGCGACCACCGCGAGATTATGGATCGGACTGACGTACACGACCCGTCCGGGCACCTGCACGGTGCCGGCGAACGTCACGGTCACATCCCCGAGCGACACGGGCACCGTGTTGCGATCGACCACCACCAGGCCGCGCCTGGCGTCCACCACCACGCCCGTGCCGTGGTAGTAGTGCTCGGTCACGCCCGAGACCGAATACGGCATGCTGAAGGTCACCATCGCCAGCGACGGCGCCAGACGGGTCATGACCGGGTTGCGATAGGTCGGAAAGCGGGTCGAGTGAGCCGGTTGCGGCGGCGGCGGCGGACCCGGCGACAGCGGCGTGCACGGCCAGGTGCCGCTGCTGTCGTCGCGCACGCAATATTCCGCCGGGAACCAGCGGCGGTTCATGCGGAAATACCCGAGCTCGCTGCTGTTGGGATCGGCGGCGATGGTGAAACGCACCGTGGCGTACTGGCCGCTGGCGAGCCTCGCGAGCGCGTGGCGGAAATCCCGCAGGTTGTCGATGGGCCAGTTGTCGACCGCGTGGATGACCGCGCCCCGCGGCACACCGGCGGCGCCGAACACGTAGCCGGGATTGGCCACCCACACCCCGCGCGGCGGCACGTTCAGCTGCAGGGCCATCTCGTAGGACAGCGTGTTGACCACCGCGTCGCCGAACTGGACGTAGGAGCGAGGCGTGATGGCGTCGAGGTCGCCCACCGGCAGGGTGACCGAGACCGGCTGTCCGCCCCGTTCCAACTCCAGGCGGATCTGGCGCCCGGTGGAATCATCGAGCAGGCGCTCCAGCGGACCGAACGTCGTGACGTAGTGCCCGTTGATACTCACCAGGATGTCGCCCGGCTCGAGCGCCCGGGCGCTCGGCGAGCCCGCCAGGACGGTCCTGACCACGAGCATGCCGGTGCGCTGGGGGAACGCCCTGCGGATCGCGGACTCGACCGGGCGGGGCAGCCCCAGCCGCTCGAGCTCGTCGAACGGGGTGTAATCGAATACGGTATAGAGCGTGCCGCGCGTGACCGGCCGGCCCTCCTGGATCAGCTTCAGCGCGCGCTGCACCGGCGCAAGCGGCAGGTAGAAGCTCGAGGCGGCGTTGTCGGCCCCGCCGGCGTTGAGCGCCACCACCCGGCCGCGGATGTCGATCACCGGTGATCCCGAAGAGCCGCCCGAGGTCCCGGAGGCCGCCTGCAGGTAGAACGTATTGAAGTCGTTGTACTTGCCGAAGCCGTAGAACGGCGCGCGACGGTGCAGCCGGGCGAGCGTGCCGGCGAGGATCGACAGCTGCTCGCCGGCGTTGTTGCCGACCACGCGGATCTCGCGGCCGACCTGCGCGCCCTGGGGGTAGAGCGTGAGCGCCTTCGGGTGGATATAGCGGAGCTTCTTCGGGTCGAAGCGGTAGAAACCGAAGTCGTGCACCGGATCACGGTAGATCGGGTAGAGCCTGACCACCTCGCGGTCGAGAAAGGTCGCCGTGGCCGTCACCGGGCCCGGGGTCACCACGTGGCGGTTGGTCAGGATGATCCCGCGCTTGGCGTCCACCACGAAACCGGTCGCCTCGGCCGTCTCGTTGGTATCGGTGTCGAAGGCGCGATCCTGGTTGAAATTGATCGATACGACGCTGCTCGCGATGCGCGCAAGTGTCCTCGCCCAATCGGGATTGGACTCGAGCGCGGCGGCGTGCCGGGCCAGATGAGCGGCGACGGCGGTCTCGCCCGGCGACTTGCCGGGCGGGCGGCCCGCGGGCGCGGGCGTGGCGGCGGTCACTGCCAGCGCCGGCAGCGTCGCCAGCGTCAGGGCGCACAGATACAGGCTCACCAGTCGCATCGAACACCCTCTTTCGGCAGACCCGTGGCGCGCGCGCGGCACCGGCAGATGGACTGTGGTGAAACACCCGAGGGCCCAGCGCACGGCCGCCGCGCCGATGTCGGATGCCGCTCCGCGGCTCACGGGCCACCGCAGCCCGATCCGATCGGCACTCGTCTCGGCGCGGCCGCTGGCTAGGTCGCCGGTTTCCACGTGAGGTCCAGTTGCTTGGCCGCCCGCACATCGTCGAGGCGGCGTACCGGCATGGTATGCGGAGCGCTGCGAACCTGCTCGGGTTCTTGCGCCGCCTCCACCAGGATCTGCGTCATGGCCGCGACGAAAGCATCCAGGGCCGCCTTGCTCTCGGTCTCCGTCGGCTCGATCAGCAGACATTCCGGCACCAGCAGCGGGAAATAGGTGGTCGGGGCATGCTGGCCATGATCCAGGAGTCGCTTGGCGACGTCCATGGCGGTCACGTCGAGCTCGCGAGCCTGTCGCCTGAGGGTGATGATGAACTCGTGGCTGGCCCGCCGGGCGGGGTAGGCCGGTTCGAAGCCCGACCGGACCAGCTGGTGCAGCAGATAGTTGGCATTGAGCGTGGCGTGCTCGCCGACCTTCGTGAGCCCGTTGCGACCGAGCATGCGCAGGTAGATGTACGCGCGCAGCATCACACCCACGTTGCCCGAGAAAGCCGAGAGCCGGCCGATCGATTGTGGCAGGTCCCGCTCGGTCAGCCAGCCGTAGCGCTCACCGCGGCGGGTGACGAGCGGAACGGGCAGGAAAGGGACCAGCCTCGGGCCGACCCCCACTGGGCCCGCGCCCGGTCCGCCGCCGCCGTGAGGCGTCGCGAACGTCTTGTGCAGATTGACGTGGATGACGTCGAAACCCATATCTCCCGGGCGCACTTTGCCCAGGATGGCGTTGAGGTTCGCCCCGTCGTAGTACAGCAGCCCTCCCGCGGCATGCACCAAGCGGGCCACCTCCTCGATGCGCCGCTCGAACACGCCGAGGGTGGAAGGGTTGGTGAGCATGATGCCGGCGGTCCTGGGGCCTACCGCGGCCGAGAGCGCCTCGAGATCGACATCACCGTCGGCATTGACGGGCACCTCCCGGACCACGCAGCCACACAGGGTGGCGGTGGCCGGATTGGTGCCGTGAGCGGCCTCCGGCACGAGGATCTCGTTGCGCTCGAGATCGCCCCGGGCGCGATGATAGGCACGGATCATGGCCACCCCGGCATATTCGCCCTGGGCGCCGGCCATGGGCGACAGCGCCACGGCCTGCATGCCCGTGATCTCTTTCAGCATCTCCTGCAGCTCATGGAGACACTCGAGCATTCCCTGTCCCAGCGTGTCCGGGGCGAGCGGATGCCGGAAGAGGAACTCCGGAAGCATGGCGTACTGGTTGCAGGCCCTGGGGTTGTACTTCATCGTGCACGAGCCGAGCGGATAGAACTGCGTGTCGATGGAAAAGTTCAGCTGCGAGAGTCGGGTGAAGTGCCGCACCGCCTCGAGCTCGCTCACTTCGGGCAGAAGCGGCGCACGCTCGCGGCGCAGCGCCTCGGGCAGATCCGCCAGGGCCTCGGGCCCCGGATCGCGCGGCCACTGATCCTCGGCTCCCCGGCCCGGGACGGAATACTCGAAAATGACTTTCTCGGTTCGTGCGCAGGACATGGGACAGCTCCCGGTTACGCGGCGCGCGCGTCGGACAGGCACTCGCCGAGCGCCGCGGCATAGCGTTCGATATCGGCGGAGGTCTTGGTTTCGGTGGCGCAGACCAGCAGCGCCGGGCCGAGCTGCGGATAGTGTTCCGACAGGTCCCAGCCGCCGAGGATGCCCTGCGACGCCAACCGCTCGAGCACCCCGGCGGCCGGACGGTCCAGGCCGATCACCGCCTCGTGGAAGACCGGTCCACGGAAGACGCACCGCACGCCCCGCACGCGGCTCAGCGCCCTCAGCAGCTCGCCGGTACGCGCATGGGACGCGGCCGCCGTGCGTTTCAGGCCCTGAGGCCCGAGAAGCGACAGGTAGATCGTGGCCGCCGTCACCATCAGGCCCTGGTTGGTACAGATGTTGGATGTCGCCTTGGCGCGGCGGATGTGCTGTTCGCGCGCCTGCAGGGTGAGCGTGAATCCCGAATGGCCGGCCGCATCGACGGTGCGGCCCACGATGCGCCCCGGCATCTGCCGCACGTGCTCCATGCGGGTCGTCATGAAACCGAAATACGGTCCGCCCGAGGACAGCGGAATTCCGAGCGGCTGGCCGTCGCCGACGACGATGTCCGCGCCCCTGCTGCCCCATCGTCCCGGCGGCCTCAGCAGCGCGAGCGACACCGGGTTGACCACGGCGACGACCAGGATATGGTGCGCGTGCGCCCAGTCGGTGAGGCCGTCCACATCCTCCAACCGGCCGAACACGTTCGGCTGCGGGACGACGAGGGCCGCGATGTCCTCGCCCTCGAAACGGCTCAGCGCGTCGGCGAGCGTAGCGCCCTGCTCGGGGCAGAACGGCAGCGCCTCGAACGACAGCCCCTGGTTGCCGGCGATGCTCTGCATCACCTGCCGGTAGTGCGGATGCACCGTGGCCGGCACGAGGATGCGCCGCGACTGCGAGCGGCGATTGGCGCGGATCGCCATCAGACAGGCCTCCGCCAGGGCGCTCGCACCGTCGTACAGCGAAGCGTTCGACACGTCCATGCCGGTCAGGCTCGCCATCATGGTCTGATATTCGTAGAGCAGCTGCAGGGTGCCCTGACTCGCCTCTGCCTGGTAGGGCGTGTAGGCGCTGTAGAACTCGCCGCGCGTCGCAATGGCCCAGACGGCCGAGGGAATGTGGTGCTCGTAGGCCCCGGCACCGATGAAGCACAGCGGGCGGCCGTCGAGACGCGCCCGCTCGCTCATCAGCCGCCCGACTTCCATCTCGGTCAGCGCCTGCGGCATGCGCTCGAGCGAACCGACGCGCAGCCTGGCCGGAATCTCCTCGAACAGCCGCTGCAGGTCGTCCACGCCGATGGCGGCGAGCATCGCCTCGACGTCCTCGGCCGTGTGCGGGATGAAGGCCATCAGCCCTCCTCCTCCGCGGCGAGCTGCTGGTACTCCGCGGCCGTGAGCAGCGCCGGCAACGCGTCCGAGGGGCGCAGGCGCACCAGCCAGCCCTGTCCGTAGGGATCGGCATTGACGGCCTCGGGCGCCGAGGCGAGCGCGGAGTTGCCCTCGAGGACCTCGCCTGCGATCGGCGCGTAGACATCGGAGGCGGCCTTGACGGACTCGATCACGGCAAACGGCTCGCCGGCGCCAACCCTGCGCCCGGGCTCAGGCACCTCGACGAACACCAGGTCACCCAGGGCGTGCTGGGCATGGTCGGTGATGCCGATCTGAACGCTGCCGTCGGGCAGTGTCCGCAGCCACTCGTGGGTTCGCGTGTACTGGAGGTCGGGGGGAACCTGACTCATGGGTCGCTCCGGGATGTCTTTTAAGGTAAGGGAGTCACGAGAGGAACGTCACGCACCGACCGCTCAGTCGATGAGCGACTTGCCGTGCCGGACGAAAGGCGGTTTGACGATGCGGGCGGCATGCAGCCGGCCGCGGATCTCGACCTGGACCGGACCGGCCGCCGAGACCGGAACGCGCGCCAGACCGATCGCGCGCTCGAGCGTCGGGGAAAACGTCCCGCTGGTGATCTCACCGGCCCCGCCGGGCACGAGCACCCGCTGATGCGCCCGCAGCACGCCGCGGTCTTCCAGCACCAGACCGACGAGCTTTCGCTGCAGATCGGCGGCGGCGGCCTCGAGCGCCGGACGGCCGATGAACGCGCGGCCCGGGGTAAACGCCACGGTCCATGCAAGACCCGACTCCAGGGGGTGGGTGTGCTCGTCCATGTCACTGCCATAGAGGTTCATGCCGGCTTCCAGCCGCAGCGTATCGCGCGCTCCGAGACCGCAGGACGCCACACCCCGGTCATTGAGCGCCCGCCAGGCCGGCTCGGCCTGCCCGGCCGGCAACATGATCTCGAAGCCGTCCTCGCCGGTATAACCGGTGCGGGAAATGAACCACCCCTCGATCTCGCGGCCGGAAAAAACCCCGAGCGCGAGCGCGCGCTGCGCGCCGGCGGCGGACAGCAGTCCGCAGGCCTTGTCGCGCGCCTGAGGCCCCTGGACGGCCAGCATGGCGAGATCGGTACGCTCGATGACCTCGACACCGAAATCCGCGGCATGCCGGCGCAGCCAGGCGAGATCCTTCTCGCGCGTGCCGGCGTTCACGACCGCGCGAAATTCCTGCTCGCCGAGCAAGTAGACAATGAGATCGTCGAGTACACCGCCCTGCTCATTGAGCAGACAGCCATACAGCGCCTTGCCCGGCATGCGCAGCTTGCCGACGTCATTGGCGCAGACGCGTTGCAGGAAGGGACGCGCCTGCGCGCCCTTGAGGTCGACGACACACATGTGCGAAACGTCGAACACACCGGCACTGCGGCGCACCGCGTGGTGCTCGGCGATCTGCGAGCCGTACTGCAGGGGCATGCTCCAGCCCCCGAAGTCCACGATGCGTGCGCCCAGAGCCTGGTGAAGTGAGAAAAGAGGAGTTTGTCTCGCCACAGATCCTCCAGAGCCAAAGCAGCGGCAGGGTGCCTGCCGCCCCTCTGTCCGGTGACCTGAGAGATCGGACGCTTCTCGCAGCGCCACTCCCCTTCGGTGGGCAGGCCGAGGCCTGCCGCTCTCCAGAGTCCCCGCGAAGACGCTCGCCTTCGCAGTCTGCCGTTCATGTGCCTGAGCGTTTCCGGGCGGAATTTGCGCCTTCGGCGTTCCGGCGTGAGGCCGGACTCTCTCCGTGCAGACCGATTGCGGGGCACATCAATGATACCAGTCTTTGGGCACCACCGAAGCGCCAAATACGACCCACGGTAGCCCACGGGCGACATCCCGGGCCGTCCGGACCGACAGGAATCGCCGCCCGGATCACATGCCTGTAAAATCCACGGATCTGGACGCTTCACCCTCTGCGCAGGTTCCCATGCCCCCCATCGAGCGCCGCCCCTCCGTACCGGTCACGATCGGTTCCCTCCGTGTCGGCGGCACCGCGCCCGTCGTCGTACAGTCGATGACGAACACGGACACCGCTGATGCCGAAGCCACGGCTCAGCAGGTGAAGTCGCTCGCCCGCGCCGGTTCCGAGCTGGTGCGCATCACGGTCAACACGGCCGAGGCTGCGGACGCGGTGCCGCGCATCCGCGACCGGCTGGATCAGATGGGTGTGGGCGTCCCGCTGATCGGTGACTTTCACTTCAACGGCCACAAACTGCTGCATGAGCAACCGGGCTGCGCAGAGGCGCTCGCCAAGTACCGTATCAATCCGGGCAATGTCGGCCGGGGCAGCAAGCGTGACCCGCAGTTCGCGCAGATGATCGAGACGGCGTGCCGCTACGGCAAGCCGGTCCGCATCGGGGTCAACTGGGGCAGTCTCGACCAGGACCTGCTGACGCGCCTGATGGACGAGAACTCGGCGAGCCGCCAGCCGCTGAGCGCGCAGCAGATCATGCGCAACGCGGTGGTGCTCTCGGCGCTCGAGAGCGCCCGACGCGCCGAGGCGCTCGGTCTCGCCCACGACCGGATCATTCTTTCGGCCAAGGTGAGCGGAGTGCAGGATCTGATCGCGATCTACGGCGACCTGGCCGGCCGCTGCGATTATCCATTGCACCTGGGGCTCACCGAGGCGGGTATGGGCTCCAAGGGCATCGTCGCCTCCACTGCGGGCATGGCCGTGCTGCTGCAGCAGGGGATCGGCGACACCATCCGGGTGTCGCTGACCCCCCAACCCGGGGGAGATCGC
>JAJYTX010000074.1 GCA_021792815.1 Pseudomonadota bacterium | reverse complement strand
GCCATCACGATCAGGCTCGCTCCGACCAACAGGTTCAGGCGCACCGGGTTCAGGAAATGCCCGAGACGCTCGCCGACGAACGCCGCGATCACGTTGCTCAGGAGCGCGGCGCAGAACACCCCCGCCAGAACCGGCCACGGCCGTCTGAAGCGCGCGGCGAGCACCAGCGCCAGCACCTGCGTGCGATCGCCGATCTCGGCGATCCCGATCGTGGAGGCACTGGCGAGAAACCCCTCGATCAGGCGCACGAGCCCGGCACTGTGTGAGCCGCCGCCGGCCGCGGGCGGCTGTGGGTCTCGCGGTTGCCGGGCACCGCGCCTGCCGCCACAGAGGCGATCGATTCCGCGCGGCAGCCACCCGGCAGGCGATCTGCCGTATCGTTGATCATCCCGCCGTGCAGCGCCAGTCCGCTGTCCGATCCGCTGCTCATGCCGCCGATGCGCCTCACACCAACCCTCCGCGTATAGGAGTGTTGATGATATGGCCACACTTGGAGTATACGCAACGAGGACGAGAACGTGCCGCAACGAATCGATAACCTACCCTGAGCACACCAAGGGCATCAACGCATGCAAGCACGAGCTCCCATCCGGCTGCCGGGACGCAAATGGCTGATCGGCACCGCCCTGGCCGCGTTGATCTTCCTCGCTTACCTCTGGGCGGGCTATGTACTCGCGCCCCGATTGATCCGCTCCGAGGCGAGCCGCTGGACGGGCCGGCACGCCGGCCTGTCGCTCGGCCTGGGACCGATCCGGGTCGACCCGCTTCATCTGACGGTCTCGATCCGCGACATCCGCCTGGCGGAGCACAGCCGGACGCTGCTTTCCCTGGGGCGGCTGTATCTTGCCGTCTCGCCGCTGTCGCTGTTCGAGCCGGGCTATCGCGTCACGGCGCTCGATCTCGATCAGCCCGACGCTCACGTGGTGATCGCCAAGGATGGAACGCTCAATCTCGCAGCGCTGCTCGCCTCGTCCGGCACCGGCAAAAGCACCGCTCCGACCCCGGTGTTGCGCATCGATGACCTGCGGATCAATCAGGGCAGGCTGAGCTTCACCGACCTCGAGCGCGGCCCGGCCGCCCAGGCCCGCCTCGCACCGATCACGTTTCGGTTGACCGACCTGCGCACCCGGGGCGGCTCCGGCGGCCGATTCATTCTGCAGGCCAACAGCGGCGGAGCGGACCTCGCCTGGCAGGGCCGGGTGTCGCTCTCGCCCTTTGCGTCGCGCGGCACAGTGTCCCTCAGCGGGATCCCGGTGAGCACGCTCGCGCAATTCCTGCCGCCCGGTCTGCCCATGACTCCGAACGCCGGACAAATGGGGCTCAGCGCTCAGTATGACGTGGCAGCCGGGGCACATGGCCTCGATACCCGCGTTTCGGCCGCGGACTTTGCCGCCAGCGGGCTCGAGCTGCGCGGCGAAGCGCTGCACGGCATCGTGCGTATCGCTCGCATCGAGGCCCACTCCGGTACGCTGCAGGTGGCCGGCAGCGCAGCCGCCACCGGATCGCTGCCGGTCCTCACCCTGCGCGGCCTGCAGCTGACCGGCACCGGGCCTGCTGCGGGTCAGACCCTCGACCTTGCGCGGCTGACGCTGAAGGGCACCAGCCTCGAGGACGGGCGGCACCGCCTGGCCGTCTCGTCCCTCGCCCTCGCGGGTCTGCATGTTTCCGTGACGCGTACCCGGAGCGGGCGGATCGGTCTGCTGCGCCTGCTGCCACCGCCGACGGCTCGGAGCACCCCCGTCACGGCATCGTCCCGCCCTCACAGCGCGCCCTGGCAGATCGAACTCGGCCGGCTTGCGATCACCGACGCCACAGTGCCGGTCGAGGATCTCACCGTCCATCCCGCGGCGCGCTTTGCCATCACGCTGCATTCCTTCACGGCTTCGGCGCTCAGCAATGACCTCGGGCGCGCGGTCCCCTTCAGCGTGCGCGCCAGCATCGACCGCGCATATCTGGCGCTCGATGGCCGCATTACGCCGGACAGCCGCAGCGCGGCCCTGTGGGTTTCGCTTGCCCATCTGTCTCTGCCGACTTTCGCACCGTACTTGCCGCTCGCCCCGGCCACGCAGCTGCACTCCGGCGAACTCGGCGTACGCGGCTTTGCCGAGCTCGCCACGGGCCGGCTCATCCGCTTGAGCGGTCGCCTGCAGACCCGCAACGTCGAGCTGCTCGCCCGGGCCGGCGGCACCGGACTGTTCGGCTGGCGGGCATTGAATCTGAGCGGCATCGAGTACCGCCCGACGAAGCTCGTGATCGACCACGCCCGGCTCAGCGCGCCCGCCGGTCTCATCGAAATCCTGCCCAACCGCACTTTGAACCTTGCCGCGCTCGTGCCGCCGCACGCGCCGCGCAGTGCGCCGCCGGCACATGTATCTCCGAAGCACGGTGCATCGTCCCGAACGCCGGCGCCGGCATTTGCGGCGCTCTTGCGGCGTCTGGATATCGACAATGGCTCGATCACTTTCGCCGACGAGTCCATCGAGCCGCACTTCCGGGCGCCGATCGATCACCTGCACGGCACGATCACCAACATCTCGACCTCGCGGCGGGCCATCGCCACCATCGGGCTCGCCGGTCAGGTGATCAACCGTTACTCGCCCGTGCAGGTCAAAGGATCGTTCAACCCCTATGGCCTCGGCCGCAGCACCGACATTCACCTCGCCTTCCACGACATCCAGCTGCCCATCTTCGATCCATACTCCGACTTCTACGCGGGCTACGCCATCGCCAAGGGCACGCTGAGCACGCGCTTCCACTACCGCATCGTCAATCGCAAGCTGCACGCCGAGCATCACATCGTCATCGACCAGTTGCAGTGGGGCGGCGCGAGCGGCAGCAAGCACCGGGTGGGCTGGCCGATCCGGCTCGCCACCGCTCTGCTCAAGAATCGCGCCGGCGTGATCCGCATCAATCTGCCGGTCACCGGTTCACTCGATGACCCCAGATTCGATATCTGGCCCGTGGTGTGGATGATGCTGAGGCACCTGCTCGAGAAAGCGGCCCTCGCGCCCTTTGATCTCATCGGCAAACTGTTTGCCGGCGCACAGCAGGCGCAGTACATCGATTTCGTGCCGGGTTCGGCCGCCGTGCCACCCGCCGCGCTCAGCAGCCTCACGGCTCTCGCCCACGCGCTCGCGCAGCGGCCGGCCCTGCAGCTCGACATCCCCGCGGGCCCGGCGGGCGCCCTGGACGCAGTGGCGATCGAGGACGCCCGGATCGATGCCCTGCTGCTGGCGCGGGCGGGTGGGCACCACCCGGCCGGCCTCTCTTCGTTGACCCTGGGTCGGCAACTGCGCGGACTGGTGTCTCTGTATCGGACCCGGCTGAAAAAGCCACTGGTGTTTCCGGCGCACCTACCCACGGCGCCTGCGGCAAGCGCTGCGGGCGCGCCGGGCCGCACACCGCCGGATGAGAAACGCGAGCTGGAACGGGCGAAGATCCGCTGGCTGCGCGGCGAGCTGCGCCCGACGGTACGGCCCTCGGCCGGAACGCTGGTCGCACTGGGTCTCGCCCGGGCAACCCACGTGCAGGAAGCGCTGCTGGCCAATGGGAGCCTGAAGGCCGATCGGGTGTTTCTCACCACCACCGAATCCGGCACAGCCTGGCACGAGCGGATCCGGATGAAGCTGCGGTTGAAATAGCCCCGATCCACGGCTGTTACCGCTGGGCGCTGCGCCTGCGGGGGCACCGGCCGGCGTCGGGCCGCTGCAGGCGCTGCCCGCGCCGGATGCAGGGTCGGTGACGCCTCGACTATCATGCGCTGGTCCGGGCCGCCTGCCAGGCGGCCCTTTTTCCCCTGCCTCCGGGACGCGTGCTGCGCAATGGCCGATTCCACCTGCGCTCATCCATTGGCGCCTGATCCGTATCGCGCTTTCAGCGAGGTCCTGCGTCGTTCCGCGCAGCAACTGATCGATGCCGGCGCCGTGCGCGAGCTGCGAGTTCATCACAACGGCAGCGTGATCACGGGGATCGTCTCGGCGGAAGCGGGCCACGAAGCCGGGACCGGCGCGTTCCGCGTCTACATCCGCCGCACGGACAACCGCCTGCAACGGGCCGAATGCAGTTGCGGCGGGCGCAGCCCATGCCTGCACGTCGCCGCGGTCGCCATCGCCTCGCAGCATCGGCTGCGGTCGGCGTCCGGTGAGCGGCCCTCTTCGGCGACTCCCAGGGTCGCGACGGAACCCCGCCCATCCGCGCCGCCGTCCGACGGGTCTGCGCTCAGGCAGCAGCTGTGCTATCTGTTGACCGCAAGCGCAGGCCCGTCGCACGCCGGCGCCTGCGGCGAGCTGCGCCTGTCGCTCTGGGTGCGCCAGGAACCCGGGCCCGGAGAGGTTCACCCGTCCGCAGTCGCGTACGAGCCGCGCTCTGCGCAGCGGCACGGCGAGTATCCGCGCTACGTCGATCGAGAGGACCGGAGCATTCTCGAAATGCTGAACGGCCTCGGATTCGAGCGTTCCTGGACGCTCGAGGCGAGCACCGGCGCGATGCTTTTCGAGCAGGTGGCGCGCACCGGCCGCGCGTACTGGGACTCGGTACACTCTCGGGCGCTGCATCCGGGCGCACCCCGGCAGGCGCAGCTCGCGTGGCGGAGCGATGCGGCCGGCAACCAATCCCTCGTCTGTCACGCCGGAGATGCCGTCCGTCCTCTGCTCTGCCTGGAGCCTGCGTATTACCTCGATACGGCGACCCTCGAGTGGGGCATGATCGAGTTGCCCTGCGGGCGCGCGCTCATCGAGCGCTACGGTCGCCAGCCGGTTGCACCCGAAGACGTCCCGGCGGTCAATAGCGCGCTCGCCGGGGAAACCTCGGCGAGCATGCTGCCGCGCCTCGCGGTGTTGCCGCTTTGCCGGCGGCCGCTGGAGAGCCTGCGCGCGCGGCTGCTGCTCGAGGCGGGACCGACGGCGCGGCTGCAATACCTGTACAACGGTCTGGCCGTCGACAGCCACCGACTGTCCGAGCGGCAGCCGCTGGTACGCCTGCTTTCCGGCGCGGATGTCCATGAAATCCCGCGCGATATCGAGACCGAGGCCGCCTTCCGCGCGGAACTCGCGTCCGTGCTGCCCTCACCTGCCGCCCGCCGCGACGCCTGGTTCGTCTTTCTCCTCGATTCCGCCTTGCGCCTGACGCGGGCCGGCTGGGAAATCCTGATCGAGCCCGGATTCCCTTATCCGATCGCACACCCGGACGGATGGTTCGGCGGCCTCGATGGCGGGCCCACCGAGCGTTGGTTTCACCTGCGGCTCGGGGTGACGGTGGAGGGGCAGGAGGTGAATGTCCTGCCCGCGCTCGCCGAATACCTGCAGCACTCGCTCGAGGGCCATACCGTCGCCGGGGCCGGCGATGGGCGCGAGGCCGGGCCCGCCTCCCTCGTGGTGGGTGAGCATTGGCTGCTGCGGTTGCAAGACGGTCGGCACGTCCCGATCGCCATGGAGCGCATCCGCCGGATCGCCTCGGCGCTGGTCGAGCTGTTTGAACGTGACGCCCTGGAGGGAGAAGGACTGACCCTGGGGCGAAACCAGTGTTATCCGCTTACGTTCCTGCGCCGCGAACTCGAGATCACGCTGCGCTCGTCGGATCCGACGCTCACACCGCTGCTCGCGAGACTCGATGAATTCACTCGCATCGAGCCTCTGGCAGCGCCGCCGGGATTCGCCGCGCAGCTCCGCCCCTATCAGCGCGAGGGTCTCGGCTGGCTGCAGTTCCTGCGCCGCCACAGGCTCGGGGGAGTGCTGGCCGATGACATGGGCCTTGGCAAGACGGTGCAGGCGCTGGCGCACCTGTTGTACGAGAAGCGTGCCGGCCGGCTGCAAAAGCCGGCGCTGATCGTCGCGCCCGTGAGCGCTCTCGCGCACTGGCAGCAGGAAACCCGCCGCCTCGCCCCGGCGCTGCACGCGCTCGTCCTGCATGGCCCTGCGCGCCGCGCCCGCTTTGCGCACATCGGTGGCGCCGATGTCCTGATCACCGGTTACCCCCAACTGCAGCTCGATGCGGAGGTCTTGCTGGGCCAGGAGTTTTCCGTGGTGATCCTCGATGAGGCCCAGATGATCAAGAATCCACGCGCCAGGGTCTCGCAGGCCGCCTGCGCATTGCGCGCCGATCAGCGGCTGTGCCTCACCGGCACTCCGCTCGAGAATCACCTGGGCGAGCTGTGGTCGCTGTTCGCCTTCGCGCAGCCCGACCTGTTCGGCGGCGAGCGGGAATTTCAACGGCGCTACCGCAACCCGATCGAGCACGGTGGCAATCGGGTGCGCGCCGAGGCGCTCAGTGCGCGCCTCAAGCCATTTCTGCTGCGCCGGACCAAGGATGCCGTGGCGCCCGAGCTGCCGCGCAAGTCGACAGTGATCGAGCCCATCGTGCTCGATGAGCGGCAACGCGATTTCTACGACGCCATCCGCCTCGCCTCCCACCGGCGCATTCGCGAGATCATCGGGCAGGTCGGACTGGCACGCGGTCAGATCACCATCCTCGAGGCGCTTCTGAAGCTCCGCCAGGCCTGCTGCGATCCGCGTCTCATCGAGACCGCCACCGCAGGGCAGATCCCTTCGGCGAAGCTCGACTGGCTCGCCGAGGCGCTGCCCGAGCTGGTGGCCGAACGCCGGCGGATCCTGCTGTTCTCGCAGTTCACCTCCATGCTGCAGCTCATCGAGGCCAGGGTGCGCGAGCTTGCCATTCCCTACTGCCTGCTCACCGGCGAAACCCGCGAGCGCGCTGCCGAGATCGAACGTTTCCAGTCCGGCGGGACGCCTCTGTTTCTCATCAGCCTCAAGGCCGGCGGCACCGCGCTCAACCTCACCGCGGCCGACACCGTCATCCACTACGAGCCCTGGTGGAATCCGGCCGCCGAGGCGCAGGCGACCGACCGCGCGCACCGCATCGGTCAAAACAAGCCCGTCTTCGTGTACAAACTGATCGCGCAGGGCACGGTGGAGGAAAGAATGCTTGAGCTGCAGGCGCGCAAGCGCGAGCTGGCCGCCGGGCTGTACGCCGGCGCAAGCGACTCGCCCCTGTCGCTCACCGCTACGGACCTCGAAATGCTGCTCAGTCCATGAGCGCGCCGGAGGCGGAGCTGCAGGCGCAGGTCGACTCGCTGCTGCTCGAGCATGGCTCGTTCGCGCCCCTCGAGCTGCTGTTTACGACCGGCCGTTTGCTCCAGGTCGATTACGAAGCCTGGCGGCGCCGGGAGGTGCCGCAATTGGACGAAGTGCTGATGGGCGATCGCGAGACGATCCGCATGGAGCTCGAACAATCGGCCGCCTATGCACGCGCCCTCGGACTGACGGCCGAGTCCCAGGAGCTCCATGCCGCGCAGGCCGCCGCTCCCGGCGGCGGCACGCTGCGCA
Organism: Pseudomonadota bacterium; assembly: GCA_021792815.1. The sequence goes on along the minus strand of JAJYTX010000074.1, from coordinate 2,320 downwards.
TCAGCGCCGATGCGCAGCTCGCCGCGCTGCTCTCGAGTCGGTACGTTCGCACACCGGCGCCGCAGCTGGATCTGTTCTTCGACAACCCGGTGGTCGCGCTGACGACCGGCATCGCGAACGCGCTCGCCGCCGCGGATGCGCTCGAAGCGACGCGTCTGCTCGATGCCCTGTACGCAAAACAGCCGAATCACCCTGACCTGGCGGGTTTCGACCGCCTGCTCGAGGCTCTCGCGCGGCTCGAGCGACCGGTCACGGACTGCCGCGAGCTGTTGGAATTCATTACCGGCGTCACCTCCTCCGCCCGACGCCTGCTCGGCGCGCGCGCCCGCAATCTGCTCGTGCCGCTCTGGCGGCAGCTGGCCGAATCGGTTCGCGCCGTGCCGTACTCGCCTGAGGAGCCGCGGCTCCACGCCAGCTACGCGTGGAGCCAGGCGCAGGACTGGCAGGCCGTCAAGTCAAGCGTGCTCGCAGAGCCGCAATGGTGGCAGCAGGCGCCGCTCGATCTGAGACTCGTGGAAAGCGCTCTGCGGCGCCGGCAACGGGCAGAGGCGCTGTCCGCATGGTTCCAGCTATGCTGGCACGTACCGGAAAAGGCCGGCGAGGCCGTCGAGACGCTCAGGGGGTCCGACCTCCATGCGCTCTGGCAGCGGTTCCTCGACTGCGACGATGAGGCGCTCGCCGCCGGAGACTTCCCCGCCTGGCTGCTGCTCCAGGAGCCGGCGCTGGCCCGTCAGCTGCCGGCCGACCTGCCGCCCGGAGACACTGCGGCCGAGGAACACTATCGACTGGTCCACCGCTGGCTCGCGGCGCGCGCGGCCGGCCGCGAGGCGCAGGACCTCGCACTGCGCAGGCAGCTGAAGGAGCGTCAGCCGGCGCTGTTCGCGAGTCTGTTGCGGTCATTGGCACGATGACGGCTCGAGAACCGGTCACCGAGGTAACGCACTGGGTCCGCAAGCGGGCCCAGTGCTCCTCCCCAAAGGCCTGGACAACGCACGCGGCGAACTGGGTCGGCTGCTCCTGCGGACGCGAGCCGCTCGCAAGGATATTCGAATGGGTTCCAATCGACACGCGTCCCATAAATGCCGGCCGCTCGTGGCCTGGCGGAGAGGGGACCACCACATTGACCCGGACGTATCGCATTTTGCGGTCGGGTTGCGTAACGCCTGCGTCATATTCACACCACAGATCAAGCGCTTGCGGCGTCTTTGATAGCGATCTTGTCACGGTGGCCGGATGCGTTGATCTGGGTCGAAGACAAGCATATGCTTGAGCATATGCCTTTGAGTCGCCATCATGAGTGAAACCGAACGCCATGTCCGGCTGTTTCGCAACGGCCGGAATCAGGCCGTACGGATTCCGCGCGAATTCGAGTTGGAAGGGGATGAGGCCATCCTGCGCAAGGAAGGGGATCGCCTGATCATCGAGCCCGTGCGCAAGGGACGCCTGCTCGCGCTGCTCGGAAGACTCGATCCCATCGAGGAACCGTTTCCGGACGTGGACCATGATCTCGCGCCAGCAAATGAAGTGGAGCTGTGAGGGTGCCGCTGCGGTATCTGTTGGATACCAACATCCTGTCGGATCTGATACGACATCCGCAAGGCCGAATCGCCCAGTGGATCGCCTCCAGAGGCGAGGACACGGTATGCACCAGTGTTGTCGTCGCCGCCGAGCTTCGCTACGGTGCCGAGAAAGCTTGCTCAAAGAGACTCTCCGAGCGTGTCAATCTCGTCTTATCCGTCCTGGAAGTGCTGCCGCTGGAAACGCCGAGCGACTTCCATTATGGACAAATCCGCCACCATCTCGCGCAGCATGGCATCCCTATCGGTCCGAATGATCTGTTGATCGCCGCGCACGCTCGGGCGCTCGATCTCACCGTGATCACCGACAACGACCGGGAATTCTCGCGTGTCCCGGATCTGCAGGTCGAGAACTGGCTGTCCGACTGACGCCGCACGTTGGCACCACGTTGGCACAGTGTGGAGAGAGAGCACCACTCGCCCCACTGTGCACCGGACTGTCCCGGGAGTTCGCTGACGCTCATCGAAACTCTGGCGGAGAGGGTGGGATTACTCGGCCCCTCCCGGGCCTCGCCCCACAGGGGCCGCGGCTGCGCCGCGTTCAAAATCGCTCCAGGCGATTTTGTCGAACCCAGTGGGTTCGTCCACACACCCCGCTCCGCTGAAACAAAAATGGGCCCACAAGGGACCCATTTTTGTTTCAGTGGCGGAGAGGGTGGGATTCGAACCCACGAACACCCGTGAAGATGTTACTGGAATTCCAGTCCAGCGCCTTCGACCGCTCGGCCACCTCTCCGCGTCCT
>JAJYTX010000073.1:7889-9704 GCA_021792815.1 Pseudomonadota bacterium | reverse complement strand
ACCGAACAGGGCCGTACCGATGCGCACCACCGTTGACCCTTCCAGAATCGCGCTCTCGAAATCTGCGCTCATGCCCATCGACAGCGTGTCGCAGTCCGCGCCGCCGGCGCGCAGCTGCTCCTGCAGCCGGCGCAGCATTGCAAACCACTGGCGCTGGCGCGCCGGATCGGCTTCTTCCGGTGGAATGCACATCAGCCCGCGCAGTTTCAGGCGCGGCAGGGAGGCGACCTGCGCCGCAAGGGCCGGCAGGTCCGCCGGCGCCACGCCCCCCTTGGTGGCCTCCGCGGACAGATTCACCTGGATGCAGACATTGAGCGCCGGAGCATGGAAGGGACGCTGGGCCGAGAGCCGTTCGGCGATGCGCAGCCGATCGAGCCCGTGCACCCAGGCGAAGCGCTCGGCCACCGGCCGGGTCTTGTTGGCTTGCATCCGGCCGATGAAATGCCAGGTGAGCGCCAGGTCCTCGAGAGCCTCGAGCTTGCCGAGGGCTTCATCGACATAGCTCTCGCCGAAGTCCCAAACGCCCGCTTCCGCGGCCGCGCGGATCCGCTGTGAAGACTGCGTCTTGGACACGGCCAGAAGTGTGACCGAGTCGGCAGATCGTCCGGAATGCGCCGCGGCCACCGCGATGCGCTGGCGGATGTGCGCCAGCCGCTCTGGCAGATTCTGAGAAACCCTTAACATATGGATGCCTGAACCCCTCCGCTATACTGCATCGACCGTCGGGAGCGCGACAGCCTCCGGCGGCACTGGACCAGCCAGGCCCGCCCCGAACGGAGATCCGATGGTCGATATCGCGCAGCTGCTCGCTTTCGCCGTCAAGAACAACGCCTCCGACCTGCATCTTTCGGCCGGGGTTCCGCCCATGATCCGCGTCGACGGCGACATGAAGCGGATCAATATGCCAGCGCTCGCCCACAAGGAGGTGCACAGCATGGTGTATGACATCATGAACGACAAGCAGCGCAAGGCTTTCGAGGAGTTCTTCGAGACCGATTTCTCGTTCGAGATTCCGAAGCTGGCACGCTTCCGTGTCAATGCCTTCAACCAGAACCGCGGCGCAGGAGCGGTGTTCCGCAACATTCCCTCGGTGATCCAGTCGCTCGATGATCTGCGTGCGCCGAAGATCTTCCGGGACCTGTGCATGTTGCCGCGCGGTCTGGTGCTGGTGACCGGACCGACCGGCTCGGGCAAGTCGACCACGCTCGCGGCCATGGTCAACCACTGCAACGACAACCGTCCGGACCACATCATCACGATCGAGGACCCGATCGAGTTCGTGCACGAGTCCAAGCGCTGTCTGGTGAATCAGCGGGAGGTGCATCGGGATACGCTCGGCTTCAGCGAGGCGCTGCGCTCGGCGCTGCGCGAGGATCCGGACGTCGTTCTGGTCGGTGAGATGCGCGACCTCGAAACCATACGGCTGGCGCTGACCGCCGCGGAGACCGGCCATCTGGTTTTCGGCACGCTGCATACCAGCTCTGCGGCCAAGACCATCGATCGCGTGGTCGACGTGTTTCCCGCCGCAGAGAAGGATATGGTCCGTTCAATGCTCTCGGAATCGCTGCGCGCGGTGATCTCCCAGACGTTGCTCAAGCGCATCGGCGGCGGCCGGGTCGCCGCCCATGAGATCATGATCGGCACGCCCGCGATCCGCAATCTGATCCGCGAAGGCAAGATCGCCCAGATGTACTCCGCCATCCAGACCGGCCAGGCGAGCGGCATGCAGACGCTCGACCAGTGCCTGCAGGAGCTTCTCTCCAAGGGACTCGTCAGCAAGGAGGAGGCGCGTTTCAAAGCCCAGAACAAGGATGC
>JAJYTX010000073.1:0-7789 GCA_021792815.1 Pseudomonadota bacterium | reverse complement strand
CTGTCGAAGCGGGGCATGGTCGTGGTGGTCGGCGGCACCGGTTCGGGAAAGTCGACGACGCTCGCGGCCATGGTCGGTTACCGCAACGAGAAGACGCGCGGGCACATCGTCACCATCGAGGACCCGGTGGAATTCGTCCACCAGCACAAGGGATGCGTCATCACCCACCGCGACATCGGGGTGGATACCGACTCCTGGCACGTGGCGCTGAAGAACGTGCTGCGCCAGGCCCCGGATGTCATTTATATCGGGGAAATCCGCGACCGCGAGACCATGGAATACGCGGTGCAGTTCGCCGAAACCGGACACCTGGTCTTCTCGACCCTGCACGCCAACAATGCCAACCAGGCGCTCGACCGCATCATCAACTTCTTCCCCGACGAGCGGCGCGAACAGCTGCTGATGGACCTGTCGCTCAATATCCGCGCCTTCGTCTCGCAGCGGCTGGTGCCGCGCGAGAGCGGCTCAGGCCGGATCGCCGCCGCGGAGATCATGCTCAACTCGCCGCTCATCCAGGACCTGATCTTCAAGGGCGAGGTGGTCAAGATCCGCGACGTGATGGCGCGCTCGAACCGTCTCGGCATGAAGACCTTCGATCAGGCGCTGTTCGAGCTGTACGAGGCCGGGCACATCTCATACGAGGACGCGTTGCGCAACGCCGACTCGAAGAACGAATTGCGTTTGCGCGTGAAGCTCGAGAGCCGCCGGCAGGCACCCAAGCTCGAGGACGAGGGCCTGAGCATCGTGGACGAGCAGGAGGGTAAGACGCCGTGACGGAGAGCACCCTGATACAGCCGCCGCCGGAGCCGGCGGTCAAACCGGACAGCACGGGCGGATTCAGCACCCTGACCCCGGGCGCAGCGCCGCACATCAACACCCTGCCGCTTTTCCGGCTGATGGCCGAGCGCAAGGCGTCGGACCTGTTCTTCGCCTGCAACGCGCCCATCAAGATCAAGATCGAGGGGCAGATCCTGCCGGTCAACAAGCACGTGCTCTCGCCACAGATGGTGCGTCAGACCGCGCTTGCGCTCATGACGCCGGAGCAGCGAGAGCGCTTCGCGAACGAGCTGGAGATCGATTTCGCGATTTCCGAGCCCGGTCTCGGCCGCTTCCGGGTCAACGTATTCATGCAGCGCGGCTTTCCGGCAGTGGTGCTGCGCTATATTTCGGCGGAGATGCCGCGCCTCGATACCCTTGGACTGCCGGAGGCCGTGGCGGATGTGGCCATGATGAAGCGCGGGCTGGCGCTGGTGGTGGGCTCGACCGGTTCCGGCAAGTCGACCACGCTCGCCTCGATGATCAACCTGCGCAACGAGACCGCCTCGGACCACATCCTGACGATCGAGGATCCGATCGAGTTTCTGCACGCCAATAAACGTTCGATCGTGAATCAGCGTGAAGTGGGACTCGACACCAGGTCCTACTCGCGGGCGCTGCGTGGCGTGTTGCGCGCGGCGCCGGATGTGATCCTGATCGGAGAGATCCGCGATCGCGAGAGCATGGAGGCGGCCATCCAGCTCGCGGGCACCGGGCATCTGGTGCTGTCGACGCTGCACTCCAACAACTGCGCCCAGGCGCTCGACCGCATCATCAACCTGTTCCCCTCCGAGCAGCACGCGCAGGTCTTCCTCGACCTGTCGCAGTACCTGCGCGGGATACTGGCGCAGCGGCTGGTCATGGGCAAGGACGGACGGCGGGTCGCGGCCGTCGAGGTGATGATCAATACGCCGCACATCGCGGATCTCATCTGCAAAGGCGACATCGTCGGCGTCAAAGAGGCGATCGCCGCCGGCGGTGATCGCGGCATCCGCAGCTTCGATGCGGCGCTGCATGAGCTGTACCGGCAGGGCCGGGTGGAACTCGCCGACGCGCTCGCCAATGCCGATTCCCGCGCCAACCTGGAAGCGAAAATCAATTTCGGCTAGAACACACTCAGCGCGTCGAACACCGGGCCGTCCACGCAAACCCGCCGCATCGCATCCCCCTCCGGGGTGCGTACCCGCACCGCGCAACCCGCGCAGCCGCCGACGCCGCAGGCCATGAACTCCTCCAGAGACACCTGGCAGGGCACGCCGTGACGGCGCGCCAGCTGGCTGGCCGCGGCCAGCATGGGGGTGGGTCCGCAGGCGAACAGTTCCACCTCGGCCAACTCGCGCGCCGAGAGACACCGCAGCCATTCCTCGGCCAGTTCCGTCACGTATCCTTCGAAACAGCCCGGGAAGCCCGACCGGCTGGCGAGCCGGCTCGCCACCCCCCATTCCTCGAGCAGCGGCATGCAGGCGATGGTGCCCGCCGGCATGCCCGCAACGACGATGGCCGAAGGGCGTGCCCGGAACGGGAAGGGAATTTCCGAGCCCATGAGCACCAGGGGCTTGCACGCCGGGTCGGCCCGCATGCGCTCGGCGAGGAAGATCATCGGTGGGATGCCGACGCCGCCGCCCATCAGCACGGCGCGCGGGCGCCGCGCATCGGTGAGGAAGGGTCGACCGATCGGACCGATCAGGCTGAGCGTCTCGCCCGGCCGGCGCGCGGCGAGGGCGCGCAGGCCGGGGCCCACGACTTTGTAGAGCAGCTCGATCCAGCCCGCCTCGCGCTCGGCACGCATGATCGACAGCGGCCGGCGCATGGGGATGGACGGATCGCAGGTCAGGTGCACGAACTGTCCAGGCTCGGCGCGTGCGGCGCAGGCCGGGGCCGCAAGGCGCAGCACGAACTGATTGCCTGCGTAGGCACTGTGGCGCAGCACGGCCGCATCCTCCAGGCGCAGCGTGCCACGCGTTTCACGGCTCATACGGCCCCTCGGGACGTGATCACTTCGGCGAGCACCGCCATGCGCACGGCGACGCCATTGCGTACCTGATCGCGTATGGCCGAGTGCGGACCATCGGCGACGTCAGAGGAGATTTCGATGCCACGGTTCATCGGCTGCGGATGCATGACGATGGCGTCCGGCCGCGCTGTCGCGAGGCGCTCCGGGGTCAGCCCGTAGCTGGCAAAGTAGCGGTCGGCATCGGGCAGCTCGGCCTGGGCCATACGTTCCGTCTGGATACGCAGCATCATCACGACATCCGTGTCCTGCAAGCCGCTCTCGAGCGTAGTGTGGCGTGAACAGCCGGAAAATTCCTTCGGTTCGGGCATCAGGGCCGGCGGCGCGACGATGCGCAGGTCCGGCACGCCGAGTGCTGTGAACACGTGGTACGCCGAACGCGCGACACGCGAATGCCGGATGTCGCCCACGATGGCGATGGCGAGCTGGTCGAACCGGCCCTTATGCTGGTGGACAGTCAACGCATCCAGCAGACCCTGCGTTGGATGCGCCACGTGCGCTTCGCCGGCCGACAGGATGCTCACGTGCGGTGCAACGTTGGCGGCCACCGTGGCCGGCACCCCGGTCTCGGCGTCCCGGATGACCATGACGTCCACGTGCAGGGACTGAAGGGTATACACCGTATCCAGCATGCTCTCGCCTTTGACGCGCGAGGAGAGCTGTACCTCCAGGTTCACGACGTCGGCGCCCAGGCGCTTTGCCGCGAGTTCGAATGACACGCGCGTACGGGTCGAGGGCTCCGTGAACAGGTTGGCGACGGTGCAGCCGGCCAGCATCCGGTTGGACGCCGGCTTCTGGCCGAGCGGGCGGACGTATCGTTGGGCGCACTCGAGCAGCCGCTCGAGCATCGATCGAGGCAATCCCTCGAGTGTTATCAGGTGACGGAGTGTCCCGTCGGGGCGCAGTTGATCAGTCACTTCAGGAGCCTCTGATGGACTTCCGCACACACGTGGTGAACGGGTCGCGCAGCGGCGAGCGGGCGGGCGGCATGGAGCCCGCACCGGACTCTCGCGCAGCGAGGATGGCGCAGCGAAATGCTCATTTCGCCCGGGACCCGGCGCGACGGCCGAAGTGTACTCGATGTACGGCAGACACGCGAAACGATGTTTCCCGGGGAATCCGCCCGGTCCCCGGGAGGAGGGAAACCCTCGCTCGCCGGCTGCCCGGAGCGGCATATGGCGAGCATTCTGCGGCACGGCCGGGATGATTTCCGCGCAACAGCTAGTGTGCGCCGCCGCGTCAGAGACTCCTGAGCTCTTCTCCTCTTTCCCCCGACAGCCAGCGTTCGAGAATGACCGCCGCTGCGGTGCTGTCGATGTCCGCGCGCCGAGTGCGGCGCCGCTCGCCGGCGGCGCGCCGGGCGCTGAGGGCCGTGCCTGCCTCCAGGGAAGAGAAGCGTTCATCGATCAGGCTGACGGGCAGCGCGAAGCGGCGCTGGAGTTCGCGAGCGAAGCGGCGCGCACGCGGCAGCAACGCTCCGTCGGTTCCGTCGACCTGATACGGGGCACCCACCACCAGCCGTGCGGGTTTGAGCGAGAGCACTTCGCGGCCGATCGCTGCCCAGTCGGGTCCGTTGCGGCTCACCGACACGGCCGGTCGCGGTGCGGCCGTCGCCGTCAGCGTGTCTCCGGCAGCGACGCCAATGCGCTTGAGTCCGAAATCGAACGCGAGGACGGTCGAGACCGCGTCAGGCATGTCCGGCGGTGAGGCTGACCTGGCCGACGTTGACCCCGAGCAGCCGCCACGCACCGCTCCATCGGTCCTCGAAGGGCAGATCGAATACCACCCTGGCATCGACCGGGACGGACATCCAGGCGTTCTCACGAATCTCACGCTCGAGCTGCCCGGACTCCCAGCCCGCGTAGCCCAACGCGATGAAGGCGTCCGCCGGCCCTTCGCCGCGCGCCATGGCGGCGAGCACATCGCGCGAAGTCGTGACCTGAATCGTGTCCGAGACCTTATGGGTGTGGTCCCACTGACCGCCGGGCCGATGCAGCACGAACCCGCGGTCGGTATGCACGGGCCCGCCGCGTAGCACCGGCTGGGCCGCGATGATCTCGCTCGAGGGGGTGATCTGCATCTGCGAGAATACGTCCGAGAGACGCATCGGCAGCGGCTTGTTGAGCACGATGCCAAGAGCGCCGCGATCCGTGTGCTCGCACACGAGCGCAACGGTCTGCGCGAAATTCGGGTCGTTGAGGGAAGGCATGGCGATCAGCAGATGATTCGTCAGGCTGGTCGAGGCCACATCGTCCGTCTGCGCACCCCGATCGGCGCTATCGCCGCGCTTGCGAACATCGCCTGGAGTGACCTCGGTGCCCGGCTGCGCGCCGACGCCCGGTTTGCCGCTGCGCTCGCTCATGCTCCCAGTATGGGGATGGAGTGCCCCGGGCTCAAGGCAGGGTGACCGCCCCGCGCACCCGGCCGCCGACGAATTGCCACTCATAAGTAAAGCGCAGCACCGCGTACCGGTGTGCCAGAGCCGGGGGAAAGGGATCGAAGGGACTGGCGAGCCTCAGGATCGCGAGTGCCGCCCGATCGAGCGCCGGATCGCCGCTGGAGCGGCGGATGACCGCCCGCTCCAGCGTGCCGTCGGCGGCGATCGCCACCTCGATGACCGGATCGGCATGCAGAGCGGCGTGGCGGGCTGCGATCGGGAAGTTCAGCGTGCCGATGCGCTCGACCTTGCGGCGCCAGGCGACGAGATACGGTGCCACGATAGCCGAGCGGGTATCCGGGCTCACCCACAGCGCACGCTTCGGACCGTTCAGCTGTGTCGGTCCCAGCCCGCCCGAACCAGGCGCCGCCGCGCTCGGTATCCCGGTCAGATCCGGGCCGCTCGCGCCGGTCGCGGCGGTGAGATAGGTTACCTGCGTGTCCCAGCTCCAGCCATGCGTCGTGAGCACCGGCTCGGGGCTGTCTTTGCCGGCCGGACGGCCGGCGGATGCCGGGGCGGCCACGCCAGCGCGGCCCTGCGGCGCTCCCGGGGGCGGTGTGGGATGGCGCGGTACGACAGGCTTGCGGCGGTTGCCCGAGCCGAGCTGGGTACGCTGCGCGAGGTAGGCCGCGTTGGGGTTGCGTGGCGCGCTCGGCAGCCGAGTGGACACCAGCAGCACCCTCAGCCCCGGGGCAGTGCGCCCGGTGCTGAGCGGCGAGCTGAACGTCACCCCGAGGATGAGCAGGCCGTGCAACGCGGTGGCGAGAAACAGCATGACGAGGAGCCGGTCCCGCGGAGCGCGGGCCGCCCCCAGCGTTGCCGTACGCGGGCTCACGGCGGCCCGGGCTGGGGACGGGCGGGGTCCGCGCCCCGGCTGGCCGCGAGCCGGCGCTCGATGGCCTGCAGCAGGCGCCCGGCGATATCGATCGGGTATTGCTTCTCGATCTCGCGGATGCCGGTGGGGCTGGTGACGTTGATCTCGGTGACGTAGCCCCCGATGACGTCCAGACCGACGAACAACATGCCCTGCGCGGCGAGCACGGGCCCGATCTGCCCGGCGAGCCATCGCTCGCGTTCCTCGATCGGGCGCACCACGGCCCGGGCCCCGGCGGCGAGATTCCCGCGATTGTCGTGCGGCAGCGGGATACGTGAGAGCACGAACGGCAGCGGCTCGCCGTCGACGAGCAGGACCCGGGTGTCGCCGCCCTCGACGATCTGCGGCAGATACTGCTGGACGATGGCGAAACGCTGGCCGTAGTCTGTGAGCGTCTCGAAGACCACCGTGCTGTTCTTGTCGGGCCTTTCCAGGACAAAAATCGAGCGGCCCCCCATGCCGTGCAGGGGCTTGCAGACGATCTTGCCGTGCTGCTCGAGGAACGCCGCCATATCGTCCATGTCGCGGGTGATGAGCGTAGGTGCGCAGCACTGCGGGAACCAGGCCGTGTAGACCTTCTCGTTCATGTCGCGCAGTCCCCTGGGCCGGTTGACGACCAGGGCGCCCTGCTGCGCGGCTCTCTCCAGGATGTACGTGGTGTAGATGTACTCGGTATCGAACGGCGGATCTTTGCGCATCAGGATGCAATCGAGCCCGCCGAGGCGTTCGGTACGCGGCTCGCCGAACTCGAACCAGCGCTGCGGATCGGCCTTGACCGCAAGGGGCCGGCCTCGTCCCCAGGCCACCCCATCGCGCAGCGACAGGTCGCGCTGTTCGAGGTAGAACAGGGTCCAGCCGCGCGCCTGGGCCGCCAGCAGCATGGCCAGCGTCGAGTCCTTGGCGTATTTGATGGCCTCGATCGGATCCATGACGACGCCGAGACGGATGGACATAAAAAGCCTCTGATTGACCCTGCGTATTCGCATGGCCCCTGTCATCGCCCGATGCAGGGCGCGGCGGTCAAGCAGAGGCTCCGGCAATGATGCCAGGAGCGCCCGCCGCCCGGCCCGCTGCCAGGGGCCCTGCGCCGCGCCGGTCTGCGAAAACGTGATGCAGACCACATGGCGGGGGTCGTGCCGATATGTTAAAACAAAACCTGCTCGAGTTCTCGAGACCGAAGCGCCGATGGCGGTTCTTCGGACATTGCGTGTAGGCTGGCGATTCGGGGGGATGGCGCCGCCGCGGGCGGCCGTCCCTCGAGCCCCCTGACGGAAGGAGTTGCATGGCCGTGAATGGCAGCAACACGAAACTCCAGGGCCTGAAGGTCCTGGTGATCGATGACAGCAAGACGATCCGGCGCACGGCCGAGACCCTGCTCGCGAAGGAAGGCTGTGAGGTCTACACGGCCATCGACGGCTTCGATGCGCTTTCAAAAATCGCCGACCACCAGCCGGATATCGTGTTCGTCGATATCATGATGCCGCGGCTTGACGGTTATCAGACCTGCTCGCTGATCAAGCACAACAAGGTGTTTCGCGCCATCCCGGTGATCATGCTGTCCTCCAAGGACGGCCTGTTCGATCGCGCCCGGGGCCGGATCGTCGGCTCCGAGCACTACCTGACCAAGCCGTTCACCAAGGACGAGCTGCTG
>JAJYTX010000072.1 GCA_021792815.1 Pseudomonadota bacterium | reverse complement strand
ATCGAACGCGCCGGGGGCGTGGGCAAGGAGTTCAACACCATCGCGGTCGACGACGGCATCGCCATGGGGCACGACGGCATGCTCTACAGCCTGCCGTCGCGCGACATCATCGCTGACAGCGTGGAGTACATGTGCAACGCGCACACGGCCGACGCACTGGTGTGCATCTCGAACTGCGACAAGATCACACCCGGCATGCTCATGGCCGCCCTGCGCCTGAACATTCCGACCGTGTTCGTCTCCGGCGGCCCGATGGAGGCCGGCAAGGTCCGGCTGGCCGGCAAAGACACCTCGCTCGACCTGATTGACGCCATCGTCGCCGCGGCCGACAACAGCGTGACCGACGCCGACGTGCAGGCGATCGAGCGGTCCGCGTGCCCCACCTGTGGCTCATGCTCGGGCATGTTTACCGCCAACTCGATGAATTGCCTCACCGAGGCGCTGGGCCTCGCCCTGCCCGGCAACGGCACGCTCGTCGCCACCCACGCGGACCGCGAGCAGCTGTTCCGCACGGCCGGACGGCTGATCGTGGAGCTGACCACGCGCCACTACCTGCGGGGCGACAGCCGTGTGCTGCCGCGCAGCATCGCCTGCAAAGCCGCATTCGAAAACGCGATGTCGCTGGACATCGCCATGGGGGGTTCGACCAACACCGTGCTGCACCTGCTGGCTGCCGCACACGAAGCTCAGGTCGAATTTCACATGAGCGACATCGACCGGCTGTCGCGCGCGGTGCCGAATCTGTGCAAAGTGGCACCGTCGAGTCACTACCACCTCGAGGACGTGCATCGGGCCGGCGGCGTCATGGCCATTCTCGGCGAGCTCGACCGCGCGAAACTGCTCGACGTCTCGGTGCCGACCATTCACGCCGGCCGCCTGGCGGATGCGCTGGCGAAATGGGACGTGGCCCGTACCGAGGACCCCGCCGTACGTGAATTCTTCCGCGCCGGCCCGGCCGGCATCCCCACCCAGAGCGCCTTCTCGCAGAACTGCCGCTATCCGCAGCTCGACACCGACCGCGCGTCCGGCTGCATTCGCAGCCGCGAAGCGGCCTACAGCCGCGACGGCGGCCTCGCCGTCCTGTACGGCAACCTCGCCGAGCGCGGCTGTATCGTCAAGACCGCGGGCGTCGACAAAAGCATCCTGTCGTTCCGCGGACCCGCGGTCGTCGTCGAGAGCCAGGACGAAGCCGTCGAGGCGATCCTCGGCGGCCGGGTGAAGCCCGGGGATGCCGTGGTCATCCGCTACGAGGGACCGCGCGGCGGTCCGGGCATGCAGGAAATGCTCTATCCGACCAGCTACCTGAAATCGAAGGGACTCGGCAAGGTCTGCGCGCTGATCACCGACGGCCGCTTCTCCGGAGGAACCGCCGGCCTGTCCATCGGCCACGTCTCGCCCGAAGCCGCCGAAGGCGGCACCATCGGCCTGGTCGAAACGGGAGATACGGTCGTGATCGACATCCCGGCGCGCATCGTGCGGCTGGAGGTGAGCGACGAGGAGCTTGGCCGCCGCCGCGCCCACCGCTCGGCCAAGGGCTGGAAACCCGTGGTGCCCCGCCAGCGCAAGGTCAGTGGGGCGCTGAAGGCTTACGCGCAGCTCGTGACCAGCGCGGACCGCGGCGCGGTACGCAATCCCGATCTGCTGCAGCCGTAAGCGTTCCCGCCGTGATGGCACGTCGGGCTCCGCTGACGGAGTGCTCCCGCAGACACGCCGTCACGGCAAGGCCAGGCACCGCGAGTGACCGCCGGTCTCAGCGGACCTTCGGAACCACGGCAGGCTCATCTGGAACAGGCCGGAGCCTCGCCATCGGTGGGGCAGTTCATGGCGCCGCGAGGACTGCTGACCGCCTTGATGGGCAACGCGTCGGTGCCGGAAGGGACAGGACGGGCGTTGACGGACAGTGGCGCAGATGCCGGGCAATCGCCGATGGCTGGAGAGGCTGAAGGCACGAGACCGCCGACCGGGCGGGTAGCCATCGTCACCGGCGCTGGACGCGGCATCGGGCGGGCAATGGCGCTCGGTCTGGCACGCGCCGGGATACGGGTCGTGGCCACAGCCGCTCGCGAGCGCGCCGAACTCGACGCCGTGGCAGCCGAGATCGGCCAGGACCGGGTGCTGCCGGTTCTCGCCGACGTCACACGAGAGGCGGACGCGCAGCACGTCATTGCCCTCGCCCTGCAGAGATGGGCTCGACTGGACATCCTGGTCAACAATGCCGGCCGGGGCATGAAGTACGTCAGTGAATCCTTCATGACCTTGCCGACCCGGTTCTGGGAAGTCGAGCCCGATACCTGGCGAATGGTGATCGACACCAACGTCAACGGGCCTTTCCTCATGGCCCGCGCCGCGGTGCCCCATATGCTGCGCGCCGGATGGGGTCGCATCGTCAACGTGTCGATGAACCACTCCACGATGCGCCGGGCTGGATTCTCGCCCTATGGACCATCGAAGGCGGCGCTGGAGTCCGAGACCCTCATCTGGGCACAGGACCTCGCGGGCAGCGGGGTCACGGTCAATGCCCTGCTGCCCGGCGGCGCCACCCGCACCGGCATGATCCCTGCGGCCTTGCCGACAAGCGCCCGGAGCGCCCTGCTCGACCCGGCCGTCATGGTACCACCGCTGCTGTGGCTGGCGTCCGCCGCAGCGGACGCGATCACCGGTTGTCGTGTCACCGCCTGTCGGTGGGAGGAGGGCAATCCGACCGCGGCGATCGAAAGCGCCGGCTGGGGTGGCGCGGACACATTGGCGCAACCCTCGGGCGGCTGACCACCATTCGAAGCGAGGGATTCACCTGCCACCGCTGTAGCGTCGGCAGACACCGTGAAACGATTCATCCTGTGGATCCGTGCTCCGGCGACCTGAGCCACGGTCCCGGGAAGTCCATGCTGGGAACGGTTTTGAATCCAGGGCACGCACACCGGCATCGGCTTGCGAGCCTGCTCATCGCGTTGCTCGGCCCCGTGGCGGCGCCGACGTCCACTCGGCAGACTCCACCGCGTATCGAGCGGACGTCCGCCGAACATACGGCGGATGCCCGCCGCAGATCTGCTGCGACAGAGTAGCCGCCGTTCGCGATATGATCATTTCATATTAGAAATGCCGTGCACTCCCCGGAGCCCCATGCCCGAGTCCCGCGATCCCGCAGCCGCGCCGAGCGAAACCCGGCTCGCCGATTACCGCCCTCCCGCCTTCCTCGTGGACACGGTCAGGCTCGACTTCGACCTCGTCACCCACGCGACCACGGTGCGGTCCCGCCTGGCGCTGCGCCGCAACCCGGCGGCCGGGGGCCGTGAGGCCCTGCGGTTCGATGGTGCCGGGCAACCGGTTCGCGCGCTCGCGCTCGATGGCGCCGCCCTCGACGCCCGTCACTGGCGCCTGGATGGCGACTCGCTGGTGATCGACGCTGTGCCAGACGCCTGTATCCTGGAGATCGAGACCCTCATCGACCCCGGCGCCAATACCGAGCTTTCGGGTCTGTACGTGTCGAATGACGCTTTCTTCACCCAATGCGAAGCCGAGGGTTTCCGCCGCATCACCTATTTTCCCGACCGGCCCGACGTAATGGCGCGCTACACCGTCACCATCACCGCCGACGCCACCGCCTGCCCGGTGATACTGTCCAACGGCAATCCCGGCCCGCGCGAGGCTCTGCCGGACGGCCGCCACCGCCTCACCTGGACCGACCCGCACCCCAAGCCCTGCTACCTGTTCGCCCTGGTGGCGGGTCGGCTGGTGGCGGTGCGCGACCGCTTCACGACCCGATCGGGGCGCGAAGTGGCGCTGGCGATCTGGGTACGCGCCGGCGACCAGGACCGCTGCGCGCACGCGATGCGCTCACTGAAGGCGGCGATGGCGTGGGACGAGGAACGCTTCGGCCTGGAATACGACCTCGATGTATTCAACATCGCTGCCGTGTCCGACTTCAACATGGGAGCGATGGAGAACAAGGGACTCAACATCTTCAACACCCGATGCGTACTGGCGGATCCTGAAACCGCCACCGACGCCGACTACCAGGGCATCGAATCCGTCATCGCCCACGAGTACTTCCACAACTGGACCGGCAATCGCGTCACCTGCCGCGACTGGTTCCAGCTGTCGCTGAAGGAAGGGCTCACGGTCTATCGCGACCAGGAGTTCTCCATGGACCAGGGCTCGCGCGCGGTGAAGCGGATCGCCGATGTGCGACTGCTGCGCGCGGCGCAGTTCCGCGAGGATGCCGGACCGCTCGCCCACCCGGTGCAGCCGGACCGCTATCAGGCGATCGACAATTTCTACACCGCGACCGTCTACAACAAGGGCGCAGAAGTCATCCGCATGATGGCCACCCTGATTGGAGAGGCGGCGTTCCGCCGCGGCATGGATCTGTATTTTGCGCGTCACGACAACCAGGCCGTCACGATCGCCGATTTCGTCGCCGCGATGGCGGATGCCTCCGGCATCGATCTGACACGATTCAAGCTGTGGTACCACCAGGCGGGCACTCCGGAGCTGACCGTCTCCGACGAGTACGATCCGGCGACTCGCCGCTATGTCCTGACCGTGACACAGCGCACGCCGCCGACTCCCGGCCAGCCGGACAAGCAGCCGCTGGTCGTGCCGCTGGCGATCGGTCTGTTGGGCGCCGACGGCTCGGAACTGCCCCTGCGGCTCGCCGGCGAACCGGCGGCACAATCAGGCACGCGGGTGCTGCTCGCCCAGGCGGCCGACACACGCTTCGTGTTCGAGGACCTGCCCGGCCCACCGGTACCCTCGCTGCTGCGCGGATTCTCCGCGCCGGTGCGGCTCAGCGGCCTGAGCGCGCAGCGGCTGCGCTTTCTGGCCACCCACGACAGCGACCCCTTCGTGCGCTGGGACGCCGGCCAGGCTTATGCCACGAATGCCCTGCTGGCAATGGCGCAGGCGTGGCGCCAGGGCGAGACGCCGGTACCGGACCCGGGCGTCATCGCCGCCGCGGCCGCGACGCTCGCCGAGGCCGAGGCCGATCCGGCCTTTGCGGCGGAGGCCCTGACGTTGCCGAGTGAAGCCTATCTCGCCGACCAGCAGGACAGCGTCGATCCCGATGCGCTCCACGCTGCGCGCGAGGTGGTCCGATCTGCGATCGGCGAGGCGCTGCACGCGCAACTGCGCACAGTTTATGAGCGCCTTGAGGATCCGGGACCCTATCAAGTCGACGGCGCGGCCATCGGGCGCCGCGCACTGCGCAACGCCTGCCTCGCCTATCTGGTCGCCGGCGGCCAGGCTGACGGCCGGCGGCTGGCGATGGCGCAGTTCGACCGCGGGGCCAACATGACCGACGTGCTGTCCGCACTGGCGTCGCTGTCGAACGTGGCCTGCCCGGAACGGCAGCGGGCGTTGGCCGCGTTTCACGCCCGGTGGCGCAGCGATGCGTTGGTGTTGGACAAGTGGTTCGCCATCCAGGCCGCCTCGGCGCTGCCGGATACACCGGAGGTGGTGCGCAGACTCGCCGCGCATGCGGATTTCGACCTGCGTAATCCGAACCGCGTGCGCGCGCTGGTCTGGAGCTTCGCCAGCGGCAACCCGGTACGGTTCCACAGCGCCTCGGGCGCCGGATACGATTTCCTCGCGGAAATCATTCTGGCGCTCGATCCGCTCAACCCGCAGGTGGCGGCCCGGCTCGTGACCCCGCTCGGCCAGTGGCAGCGGATGGACACGGCCCGTCAGGTGAAGATGCGGGCGGCCCTACAGCGCATCCTCGATGCGCCGCGTCTGAGCCGCAACACCGGCGAGACGGCGGGGCGTAGCCTGGCGGCGTGAGCACCGGGTGACGATCGACCGCTCGGCACGATCGCCAGCGGCTGATCACGGATAAACGACGGGTTCCGGGCGACAGACCGGCGCCGCCAGGAGGTCCAGGGCGCGCCGAGCGGGCAGCAGACCGGTGTGCCGAAGCACTCTCACGCAGGTCCCAGCGCCATTGGGCGTGATGAGGAGTCGAGCGGTGCGCCAAGCGCTGAGTCCGGCTGCCGCCAGCGGCGCGTCCCGGCGGGCTGGCCGGTCGTGCCGAACAGTGTTGCCCGAGCCCGACCGGAACGGTGACAGGTCACGCCTGCCCCGCGACGAGCCTACTTCCCCGCGTACCAGAAGCCGCGCCGCCACAGGTGCGCTCGGAGCTGCTCTTCGAGACGGTCGGTCATCGGCGCCTGGTCACTGACGACGAGATTCATTTCGGCCTGGTGCGCGGTGCGGATGCCCGGGATGACGGTTGAGACCGCAGGCGGCTTCAAAGCGAATTTGAGCGCCGCGGTGGCGAGGTCCGGCTCCTGATCGCCCAGGGTGCCGCGGATCGCCGCCACACGGCGAACCGTCCTCGCGAGGCGGTCGCCGGCGAAATAGCGGCTACGTATGTCATCGTCCGCGAAGCGGGTACCGGGTGTGAGCTTCCCCGTCAGCGCGCTCTCATCAAAGGCGAGGCGCACGATCACGCCGACCTCGTGCTCCCGAGCGGCCGGGAACAGTTCAGCCTGAGGTTCCTGTTCAAATATGTTGTAAATGACCTGCACGC
The DNA here is from genome assembly GCA_021792815.1 of Pseudomonadota bacterium. Next base: position 3,200 of record JAJYTX010000072.1, on the reverse strand, counting down.
TGTCGACCCAGCCCGCTCGCATCAGACCGATCACGGCATTCTGATCGTGCTCCGGAGTACTCACGCCGATGCCGAGGACTTTACCTTCCTTGCGAAAATCCCGCAGCATGTCGAACACCGCCGGATGTCTGTTCCACGCCCGCGTCCAGGTGTGCACCTGCACCAGGTCGATACATTCCCTGCCCAGGTCACGCAGACTGCGTTCGATGCGCTCGCGCAGATAATCCCTGCTGAAACGCGCTTCGATCGGATCGTAGGGACTCGGAGGCCAGTCACCCGGACTGGGTGGAATCTTCGTCGCGACGAAGATTCGGTCATGGCCGGTCCATTCGCGCACCGCCCGGGACACGACCGCCTCACCATGACCGTCGCCGTAGCTCTGCGCGGTGTCTACGAAATTGCAGCCGAGATCAAATGCGCGGTGCAAGGCCGCGATGGACTCTTCATCCGACTGTGCTCCCCACCCGCCGCCGACCGCCCACGCGCCGAATCCGATCTCGGATACCCGCCAGCCGAGTCGGCCGAATTCCCGAAATTTCATGCGGAAGTCCTCGTAAGCATCATGTTGGGAAAGGCAGATGACGCGCTCGCCCGTTGAGCGCCACCGACGAGACATTCGAGCGCCACCACCGCGTCACCTTCAACCCGAGGGGGGCGACGGAGTCGCGGCAGACGGCGAGGGGGCGGGCTTGCCCGTGCCGGGACTCTGCGACCGGACAGGATTCGACGAGGGTCGGACATGCGAAGCGTCCGAGGACACGGTGGCGGGCGCTCCGTCCGCGCGGCCCGGCGCAGGAAGGTTCTTCGGCGTCTGGGCCGCCGCGCTCGCCGCCTTCCCGCCGGTGGGCGTGTCGGCCACGCGGTGCGCCGCCTGTCGGCCCCTGGCGTGCGTCGGCTTCGTGGCCGCCGCGTGATGATCGCTCGCGCGCACCTTCTGTCGCGAGCCCGGCAGCAGGTGCTCGGCGATGGACGCGATATTGATCACTGACGGGTCATCCCGGAGCTTCACGTACAGTTCGCCGTCCTTCGGGTGCGGCACCGGGAGCGCGTATCCGGGGAACCCGTCGGGAACCTGCACCGCGTGCCGCAATGCAGGGTCGGTGCCGATCGAGTCGATCAGAAACAGATCGGCTCCCGAGAGCCGGCAGGCGAGCTCAGGCGTCGCCGGACAAACGAGCTTGTGCAGGCGCGGCAGGCGCACCAGGGTCGCGAGCGGCTGCCACCCACCCGTGACACCGCGATCGATGACCCGGAAGCGCAGCGGCCCGAACGCCGAGGGCCCGAACGCCCGGGACGGGTTCAATGTCACGATGGCCACCTGCTCCGTCTCGAGCATGATGCCGCCATTGGTGAGGCTGAGCGTCGTAGAGTACGAGCCGTCGGCCGTGGCCACCTCGATGGACTCTTTGGGATCGAAGGCGGCCGGCCACTGGGCGCGCACCGAGAAGGTCAGCCGCGCGTCCTGAGGCAGCTCGTTGCCGTTGCTCAGCTGGATATGACTGCGCCGGCTCGAGAGGGACGGATATACGCTCTTGGCGATGAGCGAAACGCTGGGGCGAGGCGCCGCAACCACGGTGTCCAGCTTCAGAACACGGCCATCCTTCAGCGTCACGCGGGCGAGGCCCACCTCGCCCTGCTTCAGTTGTGAGGCAGCCTGCGCGTCTTCTGCGGTCAGGGCGAGCTGATCCAGTCCCTGTCGGGTCGAAAGTGCCGTGGGGGTAAATGCGACACCGTCGATCGTGAGAGCGGCCACCTCATCGAGCCGGCCGCCTGTCAGGACACCCTGGCTGTCGCCGGCATGCAAAGTGAAGCCATCGAGGCTTGCCGCCTGGGAGTACGCCTCGAGCGGCAGCGTCTGCGGCGCGCCCGGGCCAAACTGCTTCAGGATTAGGGTCAGCGGGCCGGGTTGCGCCTGCTGCAGCGGAAGCCGTACCTGCGCCTCGTTGGGTCCGACCGGTTTCCATGGCGCGGCAAGCACGTTCCCGGCGGCGTCGCGCACCGTGATGCCGTCGAGGCAGCTCACATCGTGACCCATCAGCTGGATCGTGTCCTCCCGCCCCACGATCGCCGCGTCATCAGCCGCTCTCGCAAGCGACCAACCGTCGGCGCGCGCATTCTGGAGTTGGAAGACAGGTCCATCGTAAGCCTCAAAGCCCCAACGGCCCCGGAGTTCACCCTGCACGGAGTTGCCGAGCCGGGCCGTGCCAATGCCCCGGGTATCGACCACGAAGCCACCGCGCTGCGCGTCTGCCCTGGCGGGCAGATCGATGGTCCGGCCATTGCGGCCGGTCAAGCGGAGCGTCATACCGTGCGCATAGTCCGTGGAAAAGACGAGGGGCGCCCCTTCCACCGGCAGCACGAGCGGGCTCCGGCGCACGCAGTAGCTTTTCTGCGGATCGACGGCGTGCAGCGGTGGGAACTGCGTGGCCTCCACGGCCGGCAGCGCCGTCACCAGCACCGACTGAGGCTCATGAAACGAAGGCGGCGTGTTGAGCGTCAGCGACATCACCGTCCCGTGCTGGACCGCGAGAGCCGGAATGTACTGGTAATCCGCCGTGGTGAAGGAGGCGAAGATGCGCGCGATGTCGAGCACCGAGGCAATGTACGGACTGTAGTAGCCGTAGCTCAGTTTCGGAGTGTAACTCGCCTCCATCGCGAGATCGGTGGCGGGACCCGAGGTCAACGCCTCGACGATCGAGGTGCTGTGGCCGTCATTGAGGATGAGCGACTGGCCGCCCTGCATGAGGCAGGGAGCCTGCAGCTGCGCGATGCGCTGGAGGCATCTCGCTTTCACCTTGATCGCGAGACTGCGGGCCAGCTTCGGCGCCGCCTCGCCGAGCTCCTGCGGCGCAGTCTCGTCCAGGGATTGGATCGCGCCCAGATAGCGGTCGAGACGCGAGATGTCGAGTGTCGCCTGGTTGAGGTCCTGGGAGGTGCGCACGAAGGCCCCGGGCCGTCCGCGCACGGCGCCGACCAGCGTTCTGAAATCGCCTCCGGTCTGCGGCGCGAGGAATACCAGCACCTGCCCGGCGCCCGGGGGCACCCGCAGCCGCATGCCTTTGCGGGCGCACGCGCCCTTCCAGGTCGCGCAGTCGTGGAACCAGCTGTGCGGCGGGGGGTTGGTGGCTCCACGGAGGAACGCCACGATGAGCAGGTAGTGTTCCGACTCACTGGAGGGCAGATCCGCGCGGATCCACAGG
>JAJYTX010000071.1 GCA_021792815.1 Pseudomonadota bacterium | reverse complement strand
CGCGATCCCGGTCGACATGGTGCGCGGAGTGCTGCGCGACATCATCAAGTATGGCAAGGTGATCCGCGGCTGGATCGGGATCGTGCCCGAGGATATCTCCGACGCGCAGGCCCGCCAGGCCGGCCTCGAGCGCGGCGGCGTCGTGATCGCCAATCTGTATGCCGGCAGCCCTGCGCAGCTGGCGGGTCTGAAGCCCGGTGATCTGCTGCTGGCGATAGACGGGCTGCCCGTGCGCTCCGCCGAGGACGCGCGCGCGCGCATCGCCAGAGACAAGCCGGGCGCGACGATCACGCTGCGCGTGCTGCGGGGCAGCGCCACGCGCACGCTGACCGTACGGGTGAAACAGCAGCCCGCAGGACTGTGATTCCGATTCGGGAGAAATACGCCATGTCGCACATCGCCATCCGCCGATTCCCCTCCCGCGCCGAACTCGACGCGGCGCTCGCCGCGCGCCTGGAGGACGCCCTGCGCGCCGCGGCCGAGCCTGGCGGTATGGCCGTCATGCTCTCAGGAGGACACACTCCCCTGCCGGCCTACCGTCAGCTCGCCGAGCGCATCGGCCGGCAACCGGAGCTGCGCGCCGAATCGCTCCACCTGCTCTACTCCGACGACCGCTACGTTCCGGCCGGCTCGCAAGCCAGCAATTTTCATTGCTCGCGGCCACTGCTCGATGCGTTGCGCCTGCCCGAGGAACGGGTGCTGCGCGTGCGGACGGAGCTGCCGCTGGAGCAGGCCGCGGAGGATTACGATCGGCGGCTGAGGATGCTGCTCGATCGCGGCGTGACGGTCGGTCTGGGGATGCTGGGCCTCGGCGCCGACGGACATACCGCCTCGCTCTTTCGCAGCGCCGACCTGCAGCGTGCCCGCGGCAGGTTCGCCATCGCGGTGCAGCGGCCAGACGGTCTCGCCGGCGTCACGGTCACGCCTGAATTTCTCGCTCGGGTCACCGAGCCCCTGTTCGTCGTCGCCGGGGGCGGCAAACAGTCGGCGATCCGCGGTCTGGAACTGCAGGACCCGGGCGTTATCGCTGTACAGGCCGTCGAGGGCTGTCCTCGGGTGCAGCTGTGGGTGGAGGAATCGGCCGAACAGGGCGGCGCCGCGTAACGGTCCGGCCGGACGGTCGGCCCCGAGGCCCCCGCGTCCGGCCGGACCGGCTCAGGGGGCGGGCCTGGGTCCCTTCACGGCCATGACGAAGCCGTTCAGACGGATGTACTTGCGATAGGCCTGCTGCACCTGGGCGGCGGTCAGCGCCAGATAGTGCCGGCCCGCGATGACGTTCTCATCGAGCGGCTCGCCGAGTGACGCATAGGTGAGCAGCTGGCCGCCGATTCCGCCGAAGCTCGACTCGCTCAAGGGAATCTGCCGCAGCAGTATTCCCTTGGCGCGATCGAGGTCCATCGCCGGGAGCACGCCGCTTTGCATGCGCTTCAGGTCCTTCAGGATCAGCTTGCGTGCAGGGAACACCTTGTCCGGGTCACACCCATAGGAGACGGTGTAGCGGCCGCGGTACTTGTCCAGATCGAAGCGCGTCCCGACGTAATACACCAACCCGGTCTCCTCGCGCAGATCGTGGTAGAGCCACGAGGCGTAGAATCCGCCGCCCAGCACCTGATTGCCCAGGCGCAGCGCAAAGCGCGCCGGGCTTTCGCGGGTCACCGGAATCAGCTCCGCAAGCTGCACGCTGTTCTGCACCGCACTGCGATCCGGCGTGTGCAGACTCCCGCTGCGGTTGAGCGGTACCGGCGGATAGTCGACATCCGGCTTCGCTCCGCTCGCGAGCCAGCGGCCGAAGGTCTGTGCCACCACCCACATGGCCTCGCTCGGGGTGACTTTGCCCACCACGACGATCGTGGTCATGTCAGGGCGGAACACCCGCGCGTAGTAGCGCCGCACCTTGGCCAGGGTCAGGTTCATGACGCTGCGAGGCGTCGGATGGCGCAGCGATGGATCGCCCGCCGGCACCAGCAGCTTCTGCAGTCCGATGTCATTGAGAAATCCGGGCGATTGCAGCTGACCGCGCCAACTGCCAGCCGTTTCGCGCTGCATGTAGCCGAATGACTGCGGCGAGAACGCCGGATGCAGCTCGTTGTCGGCCAGCAGCGCCATGCCCCGCGCGAAGTACTTCGCCGGCACCTGCAGCGAGAAATCCGTGCCCGCACTCTCCCGCGCGGTGATGGCATCGAGCGCGGCCTGGAACTGCAGCCGGTCGAGATGCGTACTGCCGAACTGGAACAGGCTGTCGAGCACTTCCCCGACGCCCTTCTCGCCCCTGGGCGCCTGCAGGTCGGAGTTGGTCCGCACGCGACCCATCACCTGCACGGTATCGCTCACCGATTCGGGCTGTACCACCAGCTTCAGGCCGTTGGGCAGCACGTAGAGCACCGGGTGCAGCTGCGAACGCGGTGCCGGCAGCTTCACGAACGCCCTCGCGGCCCAGCGCGGCAGTCTGACGGGCTTGCTCGGGTTGGCGGCAAAGCTCTCCGCGCCGCCGTAGCCCTTGCTGGAAACCGGCTTGCCGGAGCTTTGCGGCGTCAGGATGGCGGTGAAGGCATGTGCCGGATCGAAGATCTCACGGGCCAGACGGTCGACCGCCGCGGGGGTCACGGCTGCGATCGCCGCTCTCATCTCCTCGGGTGAATTCAGGCCATCCTCGGCGAGCGCCTCGGACCACGCGTCGGCCAGACCGTTGATCGAGTTCTTCTGAAATTCGAGCCGCGCCATGGCCTGACGCTTGGCGGCCTGCACCAGCGCCGGATCGATGCCCCGAGTCGCCGCCCGGCGCAGGATGGCCCGCATCGTCGCGAGCATCGGCTCGGGATTGGCGCCGCGCGGGAAAATGCCCACGGCCGCGCCGAGTCCGGCCTTCGGCAGCATGGACGAGGAGAATGTCCCGTACAGCGCCTTGCCGGTCATTCCCATGCCGAACAGGGCGGCCCGCTTGGAAGCGAGCGCGTCCGACAGCACCTGAGCCGTCGCGTAGTCCTTGCTGCGCGTGCCGGGCATGCGGTAAGCGAGATAGACCTCCCCGTAGGGACTGTCGGTGGGCGCCCGGTAGGTCTCGGCCACGGCCGGCTGCAGGTGAAACGGCAGACGCCGCGGCAGCGCGCGGCGCCGGATCGGCCCGAACAGCCGGCGGACCTCGGCGAGCGTCGCCCGCGGATCGACGTCGCCGGCGATCACCAGGATGGCGTTGTTCGGCGTGTACCACTGGTCGTGGAAGCGCTTGAGCATCGCGGCCGGTGTCGCGTTGAACGAGGGCCGCGTGCCGAGCGGCGTGTGCGCGTACGGCGTGCCGGCGAACAGCCGGGCAAACAGTTCGGTGAAGAACTTCCACTCCGGATTGGACAGGTCGCGGGAGACCTCCTGCTCGATCGCGCCGCGCTCGAGCTTCCACTGGGCTGGCGCCATGTCCACCGCCCGCATGCGGATGGCCGCGATGTGCAGCGCCACGTCGAGGTCCTGCGAGGGCACCACGAAGAAGTACCGGGTGGTGCTGAAGGACGTCTCGGCGTCGAAGACGCCGCCCATGTTGGCCGTGATCGCGGCCAGCTGGTCCGCGCTGAGTCCGGGACTGCCGCGAAACATCATGTGCTCGACCGCGTGGGCGGTGCCCGGGAAGCCCTTCGGCGCCTGATCCGAGCCGACGAGGTAGTTCGTCTGCACGGACACCACCGGCGCGAGCGGGTCGCGCACGATCACGACCCTCAGTCCGTTGCCGAGCGTCGCGCGCGTCACCTGCAGCGCCCCGGCCGCCAGAGCCTGACCGGCGAGAAAAACCGTCGCCAGCAGCGCCCATCGCATGATCTGCCTCAATCGCATGGTCTAGTCCTCACTTCCTTTCCAGCCCGATCACACCGGCGGTAGCCGCCGGCGCCGGACGCAATGCATCGGACGCGACTGCCCGCGGCGCAGCGCGTCGCTCCGCGGTCAGACGTGGCGGTGGGTTTTGTCTGGCGCACCGATCATACTCTACAAGGCGCAGCGAACGCGGCCAGCCGTCACGACACACGGCGCCCGAACCGACCGGCGCACGCATCCCTGTCGGGGTCAAGTGTGTACAAGGCAAAGCGGCGGGCGGTCGTGTCCGTGCGCCGGGGACTGGTCAACATGATGTTCCTGGGCGCACACTCCCGCTTCCTGGAAGCTCCGAACAACCCTGGGAGATGCACATGGCCCTGACGCGACAGGTCGTCCCGACCCTCGACGCCGACGGCACGGACGTCATGACTCATGACGCGGCGATCGCCGCGCCCGCCTCTCAACCCTTCGATACGGACGACATCCAGAAACTCTGGAAACGTCACGAACAGATTCCCTGCGCCATGGAGGACTCCCCGTGAACTCCCGAGTCTCCCCGTTGTCTGATCCTCCTCGGCGGGCCGTCGTGGCCGGCGTGCTCATCGTCGTCGTGCTGCTCGTCCTCGGCGGGGCGTTCGTGCAGATCGGCCCCGGCGAGCGCGGCGTGCTCATGACCTTCGGCGCCGTGCATCCCGGCGTGCTCGAGCCGGGGCTGCACTTCAAGCTGCCGTTCATGCAGACGGTGGCGAAGATGAATGTGCAGGTGCAGAACTCGCAGGCCACCGAGAGCGCCGCCAGTCTGGATCTGCAGGACGTGTCGACCACGATCGCCACGAACTGGCACATTCTTCCGGCGGATGCGGAGTGGGTGTACCAGCACGTCGGCAGCGAGCGGGCGCTGATTTCCAAGGTCATCCGGCCGGCGATCAGCAATGCGGTGAAGGCGGTCACGGCACACTACAATGCCGAGGACCTGATCGTGCAGCGCGACGCGGTACGCGGCAGGATCGAGGCGCAGATCCGCAGCGCACTGCAGCCGTTCCGGGTCGTGGTGGACGCCGTGAACGTCACCGACTTCCACTTCAGCCGCCAGTACGCCGAGGCGATCGAGCAGAAGCAGGTTGCCCAACAGCGCGCCCTGCAGGCCGAGTACGACCTGGATCGCGCCAAGGTCCAGGCGCAGCAGAAAATCGTCGAGGCGACCGCCCAGGCCGAGGCACAGAAGCTCCTCCAGCAAAGCCTGACACCGGAGATCATCCAGCAACAGGCGATCGCCAAGTGGGACGGTCATCTGCCACAGGTGATGGGCGGCAAGGGCGTGCTGCCGATGATCGGCAACCTGCCGGCGATCGCTGCGCGCTAGTCGGGCCGATTCACCGACCGCGACGCAGCGCGCGCTAGGCCTTCTTCTCGACGTGCCCGCCGAAGCCGAGCCGCATGGCCGAGAGCACCTTGCTGGCAAATTCGCCGCTGCCGCGCGATTCGAAGCGCGAATAGAGCGCCGCGCTCAGCACGTGGGCCGGCACCCCCATCTCGATCGCCGCCTGTACTGTCCAGCGCCCCTCCCCGGAATCGGACACCCGCCCGCCGAAACCCGCCAACTGCGGGTCCGAGGCCAGCGCCTTCGCCGTCAGATCCAGCAGGCGCGAGGAAATGATACTGCCGTGACGCCACACCTCGGTGACCGCGGCGATGTCGAATCGGTACTGGAACAGGCGCGGATGCGCGAGCGGCGCGGTCTCGGCGTCGGTGTCCCGTGACCTCAGGCCGGCATCGGCGCGCTCGAGGACGCTGAGTCCCTCGGCATACGCGGCCATCACGCCGTATTCGATGCCGTTGTGAACCATCTTCACGAAATGGCCGGCGCCGCTCGGGCCGCAGTGCAGATAGCCCATGGGCGCCGTGTCGTCCGCGCGCCGGGCGCCGGCGGCGGGCATCCGTCCGCCGGGAGACAGCGTGGCGAACAGCGGCTCCAGCGTGTCGAAAATCTCCTTGTCCCCACCGACCATGAGACAGTAGCCCTGTTCGAACCCGAGCACACCGCCGCTGGTGCCGACGTCCAGATAGTGGATGCCCGCCGGACGCAGCTCGTCGGCACGGCGAATATCATCCGAATAATGGGAATTACCGCCATCGATGAGCACGTCGCCGGAGGTCATCAGCGGCCGCAACTGCGCAATCACGGTATCGACGGCCGCCGCCGGCACCATGATCCACACCGCCCGCGGCGGCGCCAGCTGTGCAATCAGCTCCGCGGGCGAGGACGCGGCGCGGGCTCCTACGGCCGCGGCGGCCTGTACCGCGGCCGTTGATCTGTCATACGCGACGCACTCGTGACCGCCCTCGATCAACCGCCGCACCATGTAGGCGCCCATCCGCCCCAGTCCGATCATGCCAATTCGCATACAATACGCCCTCCGTCGGTTGCCTCCGCGAGCGTCACTCGCGGTCAGTTCGGAACCCGTCTGATCTGCGCGCCGAGCTGCGCCAGCTTCTCCTCGATGGCCTCATAGCCCCGATCGATGTGGTAGATGCGCTCGACCTGTGTACACCCCTCCGCGACCAGGCCCGCCAGCACCAGGCTCGCCGAGGCGCGCAGGTCGGTCGCCATGACGGGTGCGGCCGTGAGGCGATCGACGCCGCGGATGATCGCCGTGTTGCCCTCGAGCCGGATCTCCGCGCCGAGCCGGCGCATCTCCAGCATGTGCATGAATCGGTTCTCGAAGATCGTCTCGATGATGGTGCCCACGCCACTCGACACGGAATTGAGCGCGGCGAACTGCGCCTGCATGTCGGTCGGAAAGGCCGGGTACGGAGCGGTGCGCACGTCGACTGCCCGCGGCCGCCGCCGGCGCATGTCCACCTCCACCCAGTTCTCGCCGACGCCGATCTCAGCGCCGGCCTCCTGCAGCTTCACGAGCACCGCATCCAGGTGATCGGGACGGGTGTTCTTGATGCGCACGTGGCCTCCCGTGATCGCCCCGGCCACCAGATAGGTGCCACCTTCGATCCGGTCGGGCAGCACCTCGTAGGTGGTGCCGGTCAGCCGCTCGACGCCTTCGACCACGATCTTGTCGGTGCCGGCCCCGCGGATCTTCGCGCCCATGGCGATCAGAAAATTCGCCAGGTCGATCACCTCGGGCTCACGCGCGGCGTTCTCGATGACGGTCTCGCCCTCGGCGAGCGTCGCGGCCATCATCAGGTTCTCCGTCCCGGTCACCGTCACCGTGTCGAGCACCAGGCGCGCGCCGCGCAGCCGTCCGGCGCGCGCCCGGATATATCCCCCGTCGATGGTGATATCGGCCCCGAGCGCCTGCAGGCCCGCCACGTGAATATTGACCGGACGCGCCCCGATCGCACAGCCGCCCGGCAGGGACACGTCGGCCCGCCCGTAGCGCGCCACCAGCGGACCGAGCACCAGGATGGAAGCCCGCATGGTCTTGACCAGCTCGTAGGGCGCCGAGTAATCACGCACGGTGGTCGGATCGACCTCGATACGCATGCGCTCGTCGATCGTCACGGTCGCACCCATGCCCCCCAGCAGCTCCACCGTCGTGGTGACGTCCTTCAGGTGCGGGACGTTCGCGACGACCACCGGACCGTCGGCGAGCAGCGCGCCCGCGAGGATCGGCAGGGTCGCGTTCTTGGCGCCGGAGATGCGGACCTCGCCCTCGAGGCTCACCCCACCCTGGATCTGAAGCTTGTCCACCTCAGGCTCCGGCCTCCGCCGGAGTCAGCGCCTCGATGGACAGTGCATGGACCTCGCGCCCCATCCGCTCGCCGAGCGTCCGGTACACCAGCTGGTGGCGGGCGATGCTGCGCAGACCGGCGAACTGCTCGGCCACGACGCGGGCTGAGAAATGGGTCTGGTCTTCGGAATGCACCCGGACTTCGGCTCCGGGCAGGCCGGCACGGATCAGCCGTGCGACTTCCTCTGGATTCATGGGAGCATCTTAATCGACGCGAGGGCCGCGCGCCCCATGAGCCTGTCCTCCGCGGTCCGAGTCTCGGCCGGCCGCCGGGCACCGCGGAGGAATTGGGCGGAATTGCTACAATTGGACACTCATGAGCCCAGCTGCCGCCCCCAGCCGCGCCGACCGCGACCTGCTCGCGGCCGCGCATCGTGCCCTCTCGATCGAGACCCGCGCCGTCGAGGCGCTGCTCGATCGCCTGGACGGGCGCTTCGCGGCCGCCTGCCGGCTCTGCCTGCAATGCCAGGGCCGCGTGGTAGTCACCGGAATAGGCAAATCGGGCCATATCGCGCGCAAGATCGCCGCGACCCTCGCGAGCACCGGCAGTCCGGCGTTTTTTCTCCATCCGGCCGAGGCCAGTCACGGCGATCTCGGCATGATCACGCGCGCCGACGTGGTTCTCGCGCTGTCCAATTCGGGTGAAACACCCGAAGTGCTGCTGCTGCTGCCGCACCTGGCGCGCCTCGCCGTACCGCTCATCGCCATGGTGGGCAGGCCGGACTCCACCCTCGGCCGCGCCGCCGCCGCCATCCTCGACGTCAGCGTGCCGGAGGAGGCCTGTCCGCTGAATCTTGCGCCCACGGCAAGCACCACGGCGGCACTCGCGATGGGTGATGCGCTCGCCGTCGCGGTGTTGGAAGCCCGTGGCTTCACCCGGCAGGACTTCGCTCGCTCGCACCCCGGCGGCACGCTCGGCCGGCAGCTGCTGCTGCGCGTCGCGGAGCTGATGCGCACCGGCGAGGCGCTGCCGCGGGTCCTTGCGGACACCCGGCTCGGCGAAGGGCTTCTGGAGATGTCCCGCAAGGGGCTCGGGATGACCGTGGTCGTCGACCGGGACGAGCGCATTCTCGGCGTGTTCACCGATGGGGACCTGCGGCGCGCCCTCGACCGGCAGGTCGACGTGCACACCGCGGCCATCTGCGAGGTGATGACCTCTCCGTGCAAGACCATCGGACCGCAGGAACTGGCGGCCGAAGCGGTGCACCTGATGGAAGTGCATCGCATTACCGCGCTGCCCGTGGCCGACGAGGGCGGCCGGCTGATCGGTGCGCTCAACGTGCACGATCTGTTCCGCGCCGGCGTCGTCTGAGCCGCCAATCGCCCGATGAGCTCCGAGACGTCCCGGATCCGCCTGCTGGTGCTCGACGTCGACGGGGTGCTGACCGACGGCCGGCTGTATTTCGGCCCGCGCGGCGAGGCGCTGAAGGCGTTCCACGTCCGCGATGGCGCCGGCCTGAAGCAGCTGGCCGCTGCGGGCATCGCCGTGGCGGTGATCTCGGGCCGGCGCTCGGAGATGACACGCCGGCGATGCCGCGAGTCGGGTGTGCGTCACGTCATGCAAGGCGTGACGGACAAGCTCGGCGCCTTCCGGCGTTTGTGTGCGCGGCTCGGGGTGCCGCCTGACGCCTGCGCCTGCATCGGCGACGATACGCCCGATGTGCCGGTGATGCGCGCGGCGGGACTGGCCTTCGCGGTGGCGGACGCGCACCGGGATGCCCTGCAGGCCGCTCACATCGTCACGGCCTTGCCGGGCGGACTGGGAGCGGTCCGCGAAGTCTGCGATTACCTGTTGGCCGCACGCGGCCCGGTCCCGCCCGCGTGATCTACCGTGTCTTCGCCGTGCTCACCGTGGCGACCGTGATCATCGGCTCGCTGCTGCTCGCGCGCCAGAACGTGGCGCCGCAGGCCGCCACCGTGCGCCAGGCCGACACCGACGAGGGATACTCGGCGCGCGACGCCCAGCTCATCGAGACCGGTCCGGCCGGGCTTCCGCTGTACACGCTCGACGCCGCCACGATCCGCCAGCTGCCGAACGCCGATCAGGTGCAGCTCAGCGGGGTCAGCGTGAGCTTTCACAGCGGCGGCGACCGGTGGACGGCCACCTCCGACCAGGGCGAGATTCTGCGCGGCACCAGCCGGATCGAACTCACCGGTCACGTACAGGTGTCGGCGACCATCACCGGCTCGAGCGCCCCGATCCGCATCGCCACCGGCAGGCTGTCCTTCAACAGCCGCTCCGATATCGTCA
>JAJYTX010000070.1 GCA_021792815.1 Pseudomonadota bacterium | reverse complement strand
TCGTGTTCCAGGACTGGGATCATCTGCTTCAATCCATCGCCGCCGCCGCGATACGCCCACCCTGACGCGCCGGCCCAACCAGACACGCCTTTCTCCCTACCAGTCAAACAGTGATCGTCAGAAACAATAGCCCCAATATCCCATTTAGAATTGCTGGTTTTTTGGCGGATTTGGAGGGCGATCGGGCGGCCGGGCGCGGTTACCAGGAAACCGTCCGTTTTCTGGGCGACCTCAGCCCCCCCGCCCCGTCGCATTCCTGCGTCTCACGCATTTTGCGCCGGAATGCTCGATCTCGCATCCGTCTCAGCGACCGTGCGCTCAGTCTCAGATAGCGTGCGTCGGACGACCGCCTCAATCTCAGCTAATCTGCGCCAGAAACCAGGCTTGATTGCGCGTCGGGCCACTTATGATTGCGCGCCGCTACACGTAGCCGATCGCCACCGTGAAGGTGGCGAGCATGAGCGCGGTCAGAACCCCCGCCGACAGAGGCGGGCCATCGGCTCGCCTCCCGGTCTTCGGCAGCGGCTCGTGCAGGTGCTGAATGGTTCGCCTGCCGACGATCAGCAGCGATGCCGACGCGGCGGCGGCCTGGCAACGTCCGCGTCGGCGTCGCGGGCAGCCCCAGGCGGTCCTGCAGACGCGCCCGCCTCGGGGGCGGATCCATGGTCGTGCCGTGGGCCGCCCGGTTGCTGCGCCGGTCCCGATGCGCCATTGCCGGCCAATGCCTGAGCTGTGGTGTCATTGTTCTGGGCCATCGGGCGATGCGCATGACCGCCGCCGCAACCGGACACTGGCGCATGGCGCCGTCTTCTGAGCATCAGGAAGGCAAAGGTGCCAAGGATCAGTGCAGCCCAGACCCAGTTGCTTCCAAGCCAGTTCACGTGACTCTCCTTTGGTTGCGCGCGATCGGGGCGGCCAGCATGCCCTGTGGCAGGATGGCCGCCGGACCGGAGCGGTTAAGGACGGACGGGATGCTTCGCCTGCCACTGCTGCATTTCGCGGATCTCCTTTTCCTGCGCGGAGATAATGCCGTGGGCCATGCGGCGCAGCAGCGGATCCTTGCCGTAATGGATCTCGGTGCGCGCCATGTCGATGGCGCCCTGGTGGTGCGGCATCATCATGGCGACGAAGTCCCGATCGGCGTCGCCGCTGACCGGGGCGCTCATCATGCTCTGCTGCATCTTCTGCATCGACTGCATCATCGCCGGCGTCGCGGGACCAGACCCACGGGCAGGCATCTGTCCCATGCCCTGCATGCCGCCCTGACCGCCCATCATGCCCGGCTGTCCTGTCGCCCCTGGCATGGGCACGGTTTGCGCCGGCGGATTTTGCGGGGCAGCGGGAGTGGGTTGCTGCTGCGCCGCAGCGGGAAAGATCGTCAGCATGACGGCGGCGACTGGACTGAACAGGCGCAGTGCCACTCGGGACTTACGAAGTATCGCTTGCATCGATGTGTCTCCAGGTTGGTGTTGTCGTGGAATATTCGGTCGGCTACGCGGCGGCCGCGGTGCGGCACGCCGCGTGCGCGGTCAGTAGAGTCGCTGCGCCGCCGCCGCGGCTCGTGTCCTGCGCCTGGACCGTGATGACTCCCTTCATGCCGGATTCGTAGTGGCCGGGAATGTTGCAATCGAATTCCAGGCTGCCGGCGCGGGTGAATTTCCACGTCAGTTCACCGGTCTGCCCGACCTTCACGGTAACAACGTTGGGGTCATCATCGCCCTGCATGCCGCTGCCCTTTTCCATGAGCTCGGACATCTCCTTGCGATGTGTCGTCTGCGACTTTGTGTCGCCGATGGCGAATTCGTGATCGAGCTCGCCATTGTTGGTCACGACAAAGCGGACGGTCTCGCCGGCCCGCACGTTGAGAGAGGCGGGATCGAAGCTGAAGTCCTGCATTGTGATCTTGACCACGCGATCGGCGTCGGCCGGATTCCCCGCCTCACCAAACGTGAATTTGGCGCCAGTAGCGTCTTGGCCCATCTCTGCCATCCCCATGTTCCTCTGGCTTGCAGGCCCGCTGCCTGCTCGCATCAGGGCTGGGACGTCGGGCGCATTGGCCGGGCGGCGCGCGGAATGCTCATCGGTGCTCTGGGCATGGGCGACACCGATAGTCGCCGCGAGGATGATTGCGGCAAGGGTACCGCGGGCTATTTGTGTCATGATCTTCTCCAGGATCAGGCGACGTGGTCGGCGGTCGCCGCGTTGGTGGATGAGCGCAATGCTCATGGCTGCTTTGCTGTCCGTCGGATGCTGGCTGGCGCGGGTGTCGCGCGATGGCGGCACCCGTCTGCCGAAGCGCGGGTCGACCCTGCTCCGGGCGGTCGGTCAGGCGGTCCGTCGGGGCGGGGGAAGCGCGGGAGCGGTGCCGATCCCGGGCGCCGGCTCCGACAGGGCTGCCGGAGGGGCGCGACGGCCGGCGAACAGCAGGACGGTCGGGCCAGCCGGTACAAGGGCCAATCCGCCGGCCGGCGCGGCGCAGGGCGACGCGCCGCAGCAGGCGGTCTCATGCACGCAGCCGGGACCGGAGCAGGGTGCGGCCAGATCCCGGGCCGCCGCCGTCGCGACCGGGCCGGCCTCGTCTGGCGGCCCGTACGCGTGCCGAAGCGAGGCGGGAACGGCTGCCGCCAACGGCGCGGCCTGAGCAGGCGGCAGGCCGAACACCAGCACCAGCAGGACCAGCAGTCCCACAAATGCCTTGCCGATCATGCCCGCGGTGTCGCCCGGCATCGCCATTACCTCGTCATACGGCCGATCGTCTCGACCAGTTCCTCGACCTTTTGCCGCTGCTCGATGGCGTCGCCGGAGGTGAAGGCGTTGGCGGCGCAGTGCGACACATGATCCCGCAGGATCTCAGCCTCAACTTTGTGCAGGGCGGCACGGACCGCGTTGATCTGCGTCAACACGTCCACGCAATAGCGGTCGTATTCGACCATGCGCAGCAAGCCGCCGATCTGGCCCTCGATGCGGCGCAGCCTCGTGATGACGGTCTATCAGGTGCCAGCCATGCAGGAACAGCCAGATGAGTCAGGCGAACCAGGATCAGATGCACGCTGACTGCCACGACGATGCACACATGCCGCATACGGCCGTGACGGCAATGGTGACCGATCCGGTCTGCGGCATGAGCGTCGATCCGGCGCGGTCGCCACATCATCACGAGCACGCTGGGCAGGCCTATCATTTCTGCTCGGCCGGATGCCGCGCCAAGTTCATCGCCGACCCGTCCAAGTACCTGAAGCCCGCTGCGGTCGCGCCGACGCCGGCCGCGCCGCCCGGCGCGGTCTGGACCTGCCCGATGCACCCCGAAGTGCGGCAGGACCATCCGGGCAACTGTCCGATCTGCGGCATGACGCTCGAGCCCTTGGCACAAGCGGCCGAGGCCGCCCCCAGTCGCGAGTTGATCGACATGTCCCGGCGGTTCTGGATCAGCCTCGTCCTGACCGTGCCGCTTACGCTCCTGGCGATGGCGGAATACGTGCCGGGCCTCAACCTTCACGCTGTCATCTCCGGCCGGCAGTCGATCTGGGTGCAGTTCGTCCTGAGCAGCCCGGTGGTGCTGTGGGGCGGCTCCCTGTTCTTCATGCGCGGTTGGCAATCGGTGCTGCGCCGCAAGCTGAACATGTTCAGCTTGATCGCGCTCGGCGTCGGCACCGCCTATTTGTTCAGCCTGGTCGCGGCCTTCGTACCCGACATCTTTCCCGCCGGCTTCCGCGACGCGGACGGGACGATCGCGACCTATTTCGAGGCGGCGGGCGTGATCACCACGCTGGTGCTGCTCGGCCAGGTGCTGGAGATGCGCGCCCGCGAGCAGACCGGCGGCGCCATCCGCGCGCTGCTCAATCTCGCACCCAAGCTCGCCTCCCGGATCCGCGACGACGGCACCGATGAACAGATCACGCTCGATCGCGTGCAGGTGGGCGACCGGCTGCGCGTACGCCCGGGCGAGGGCGTGCCGGTGGACGGCACGGTTCTGGAAGGGCGCAGCAGCGTCGATGAGTCGATGGTGACGGGCGAGTCCATGCCGGTCGCCAAGGAGGCCGGCGCCAAGCTCATCGGCGGCACGGTGAACGGCACCGGCGCCCTGGTCATGCGGGCGGAGAAAATAGGGGCGGAGACGGTGCTGGCGCGCATCGTCGCCATGGTGGCCGAGGCGCAGCGCTCCCGCGCGCCGATCCAGCGGCTGGCGGACACGGTGTCCGGCTATTTCGTGCCGACCGTGGTGGCGGCCGCGCTGATCGCGTTTGCCACCTGGGCGGTCTGGGGACCGGCGCCGGCGCTGGCCAACGGCCTGCTGGCGGCGGTCGCGGTGCTGATCATCGCCTGCCCCTGTGCGCTCGGCCTGGCGACGCCGATGTCGATCCAGGTCGGCGTCGGCAAGGGCGCGACCGTCGGCGTGCTGATCCGCTCGGCGGAATCGCTCGAGCGGATGGAGAAGGTGGACACGCTGGTTGCCGACAAGACGGGCACGCTCACCCGTGGCAAGCCGCAGGTCACGCGCATCGTGCCGGGGGGCGGGATCGTCGAGGACGAGCTGCTGCGTCTGGCCGCGAGCCTGGAGCGATCGAGCGAGCATCCGCTGGCGGCGGCCATCGTGGCAGCGGCGCGCGAGCGGGCGCTCGTGCTGGAAGACCCGCAGGACTTCGCCTCGGTCACTGGACAGGGCGTGCGCGGCCGGATCGGCGGACGCGACGTCGCTCTGGGCAACCTTCGCCTGATGCAAGGGGGGGGCGTTGACATTGGGCCGCTCGGCGCCGAGGCCGACACGTTGCGCGCAACCGGAGCGACCGCACTGTTCGTGGCCGTGGATGGGAAGCCGGGCGGAGTGATCGCGATCGCCGACCCGATCAAGGAAACCACGCCGTCCGCGCTCGAAGCGTTGCGCGCCGACGGCGTGCGCATCGTCATGCTGACCGGCGACAACCGCAAGACCGCGGAGGCAGTGGCAAGCCAGCTCAAGATCAGCGAGGTCGAAGCGGACGTGCTCCCGGACCAGAAGCATGCGGTGGTACGGCGGCTGCGCCAGCAGGGTCGCGTGGTCGCGATGGCCGGCGACGGGGTGAACGACGCGCCGGCATTGGCCGAGGCCGATATCGGCGTCGCCATGGGCACCGGCACCGAGGTTGCGATGCAGAGTGCCGGCGTGACGCTGGTGAAGGGCGACCTCAAGGGTATCGAGCGCGCCCGGCACCTCAGCCGTGCGACGATGCGCAACATCCGTCAGAATCTGTTCTTTGCTTTCATCTACAACGCAATCGGCGTGCCGGTTGCGGCGGGCGTGCTCTATCCGGCCTTCGGCATCCGCCTGAGTCCGGTGATCGCGGCGGCCGCGATGGCGCTGAGTTCGGTCTCGGTGGTCGTCAACGCGCTCCGCCTGCGTCGCGTGCAGCTTTAGCCGCCCGCCGCCGATGGCAGCCGCTTGACGTGGATCAATGTCGCTGACCGCCCCGCCACTATACTGGGTAGAGTATTCGAGGCGCGCGAAGCTTGCAGCGCCAAGGCATGGAGAAAGCGAGCGATGGGCAGCGGTTTGCAGAGTCTGCTGTGGTTCGGCCTGATTGCGGGCTTTTTCTTCCTGATAATGCGCGGCGGCTGCGGGTCGCACGTCATGGGCCACGGCCACGGGCACCACGGCGATGACCTTCAGCCGCCGGCCCCGGGTGGCGGCCAACCGGGCGTCCAGACGGGCAAGGCGATCGATCCGGTGTGCGGCATGGCGGTGGACCCGGCTTCGGCGAAGTCATCGATTTATCGCGGTCAGGCCTACTTTTTCTGCTCCGCGGAACATCGCAACATCTTCGAGGCCAACCCCGGGCAATACGTCAGGCACGGGTCCGTGCCGGCGACATCAGGGGAGCAGCACGCCCATGGCTGACGAATTCCGCAGCACCGCCGTGGCCACCCGCATCAGCCTCCGGGCGCGCACCGCGCCCCGCCTGCCCGTCGCCGCACTTGGCCTGAGCCTCGGGCTGTTTTTCGTGATCAGCTTCGTCCTCTGTGTCGGACACTATCTGATCTTTCCGGGACAGCAGGCGGGGTATCAGACCGTGCTTCCGCTGCTGTTTCCTGGATTCACCTGGCTCAGTTGGAGCAGCTTTGCGCTCGGTCTGGTCGAGAGCTTTGCCTATGGCTGGTACATCGCGCTGATCTTCGGGCCGCTGTTCAACCATTTCGCCCTCCGGTTCGAGGCCTAGCCGACATGGACATGGCGCCGCAGCTTCCGGCCGTGGCCGCAGGGCCGGTTTCTGGCAGCGAGCAGGGATTCGATCAGCCCTTTCACGCCGCCCTGGCCCGGGCGACCGCCGGCCTGTCGCCGCTCGGGTTGCGGCTTGCGTTCGCGGACTGGTTCGATCATTTGCTGCTGTCGCCGGACAAGCAGGCGGAATTGCTGCATTGGGCCGGCCGCAACGCCCAACGTTTCGCCGCCTACTGCGCCGAGGCTTGGCGCAACCCGTCGGTCGCTGCCTGCGTCACGCCGGCGCCACAGGATCGCCGGTTTGCCGCAAGCGCCTGGCAGCAATGGCCGTTCAGCACGCTGGCGCAGGGGTTTCTCCTCGGCGAGGACTGGTGGCACGAGGCGACCATCGATGTTCCTGGCGTCTCGCGCCACCAGGGGGACATCGTCGCCTTTGTCGGCCGACAAGTGCTTGACATGTTCTCGCCGACCAACACGCCGTGGACGAACCCCGAAGTGATCGAGCGCACGGCGCGCGACGGCGGCTTCAACTTCCTGCGCGGTGCGCTGCATCTCATCGAGGACTGGCAGCGCCTGGCCTTCGGCAAGGAACCGGCGGGCGCGGAAAAGTTCCGGGTCGGGCAGGACGTCGCGGGCACGCCCGGCAAGGTCGTGTTCCGCAACCGGCTGATCGAGCTGATCCAGTACAGCCCAGCAACCGAGGCCGTGCATCCGGAGCCGATCCTGATCGTGCCGGCCTGGATCATGAAATACTACATCCTCGATCTGTCGCCGGAGAACTCGCTAGTCCGCTACCTGGTCGGGCGCGGCTACACGGTGTTCATGATCTCCTGGAAGAACCCGAGCGAGGCCGAGCGGGATCTCGGCATGGAGGATTATCGCCGCCTTGGGGTCATGGCCGCGCTGGATGCGATCGGCGCGATCGTGCGTGAGCGGCAGGTGCATACTGCATCGGTGGCACGCTGCTCGCGATCGCGGCGGCCGGGATGGCGCGCGAGCATGACGCGCGGCTCCGCAGCATCACGTTGTTCGCCGCCCAGACGGATTTCACCGGGGCCGGCGAGTTGACGCTGTTCATCGACGACGATCAGGTCCGCTTCCTCGAGAACATGATGGCCGAGCGCGGCTATCTCGACGCGCGGCAGATGGCCGGCGCGTTCCAGTTGCTGCGCTCGAACGACCTGATCTGGTCGGCGAGGTGCATGGCTATCTGATGGGCGAGCCGCCGCCGATGTTCGACCTGATGCCGTGGAACGCGGATGCGACCCGCATGCCGGCATGCCGGCACGCATGCACTCCGAGTATCTGCGCCGCCTGTTCCTCGGCAATGATCTGGCGGAAAGCCGCTACATCGTCGATGGCCGGCCGATCTCGCTGCGTGACATCGCGGTGCCGCTGTTCGCGGTCAGCACCATCACCGACCACGTCGCACCTTGGCGGTCGGTGTACAAGGTGCAGATGCTGACCGACGCCGACGTGACCTTCGTGCTGTCGAACGGCGGGCACAACGCTGGCATCGTCAACCCGCCCGGCCATCCGCATCGCCACCACCAGATCGCGACGCATCGCGAGCACGAGATCTATGTCGATCCAGATGCCTGGCAGCAGGCGGCGGAACGGCATGAGGGTACGTGGTGGCCATGCTGGCTCGGCTGGCTGGATCGCCACTCGGGCGAGCCGGCGCCGCGCATAGGTGCCGCTGCGAGAGGCTATCCCCCGCTCGCCGATGCGCCGGGTGAATACGTGCGTGAAAGATAACCGGCGCAATGAGCAGCCTGCCGGATCGCACCACCGCTCGTCTCGATCGCGACCGGCCCGTGACCGTCGTCGGCGCGGGGCCTGCCAGACTGATGTGCGCGATCGCACTGGCACGGAACGGTCCGCGCGTGGTCGTCCACGAATGGCACGCCGAAGTCGGCCATCGCTTTCATGGCGACTTCCAGGGTCTGAAGAATTGGAGTTCGGCGCGGGACGTGCTGGAGGAATTGGCGCAGGCGGGGATCACGCCGGACTTCGACCACGTCGCGGTGAGCGAGGGCACCGTCTTCGACCCGACCGGCGCCGCCCATCGCGTCCGCAGCGCGCGCCCGCTTTATTACCTGGTACGCCGCGGTCGTATGGCGGGCACGCTCGACTCCGTCTTGCTACAGCAGGCGCACGCGGCAGGTGTCACAATCAATCTGTCGAGCCGAGAGAATAGGGTCGTCGGGGCCGCGGTGCTGGCAGGCGGGCCGCGCGAGGCGGACGCCATTGCGGTGGACCACCTGTTCGAGACCGATATGCCGGATGGCGACTTCCTGGCGCTCGACGACAGTCTGGCGCCACTCGGTTACGCTTACCTGCTGGTCCATGGTGGCCGCGGTACGGTTGCAAGCTGCATGTTCACCGGCTTCAAGCAGCAGGCGGAATATCTGCGGCGCACGGTTGCCTTCTTCGCAGAGAGGGCGCGTCTCGCCATGTGCAACCCGAAGCCGTTCGGCGGCTTCGCGAATTTCTGACTGCCCCGCACCGCTGTACAGGGCGAACACCCGGTCATCGGCGAGCAGGCAGGCTTCCAGGATGCACTCGCCGGTTTTGGCATGCGCTACGCAGTACGCTTCGGCCTGCTGTCGGCGCGCAGTATCCTGGAAGGGACCGACTATGGCGCACTCTGGCGGAGCGAGTTGCTGCCGCAGATCCGGACCGGGCTGGTGAACAGATTCCTGTTCAACACGCTCGGCGCACACGGCCGGCGAACCGCGGTGGCGCGTCTGGCCACGAATGACGCCGGCCTGGTCCTGCGCCGGTTCTATGCGCCATCCGTGGGGAGCCGGCTGCTGTTTTCGGTGGCCAAGGCACTGTACCGCCGCCCCTGCGCGATCCGAGTTGCGATCACCTTGACTGCGACTGCGTGTGGTGCGCGTGCCGTACCGAAGTGAACAAACTTGCCGTAATCGCCGGCACGGGCGGTGGAGTTGGAGAGCAGCATGGAATCGCTTGATATGACCGGCCGCAAAGGCCTCGTCGTCGGCATTGCCAACGAGCACAGCCTGGCCTGGGCCGGGGACACGATCTGAGCGTTGGGAATCGCGGTTCATCCCCGCAGGCGCGGGGAACGCAAATCGTCAGTCGTTCGCCGTGGATCTCAGCGCGGTTCATCCCCGCAGGCGCAGGGAACGCACAATCGGTTTCGGCACCAATCTCGCCGTCGGCGGTTCATCCCCGCAGGCGCAGGGAACGCCCGAACCCGACCGATACCGGCGCCCCCGGCACCGGTTCATCCCCGCAGGCGCGGGGAACGCTTCGGCCCGCAGCCCCATTACCCGCTCCTCGCCGGTTCATCCCCGCAGGCGCGGGGAACGCGAGATCAGGTCGGGGTCGATCATGGCGGGCTCCGGTTCATCCCCGCAGGCGCGGGGAACGCGGCGCCGTTCCTGCCGTATTGACGGCAATCTCCGGTTCATCCCCGCAGGCGCGGGGAACGCGCCGAGCAGCAGCACCAGGATCAGCACGACACCGGTTCATCCCCGCAGGCGCGGGGAACGCATTTTAGGGTATCGCAAAACGCCGGGAAAACACGGTTCATCCCCGCAGGCGCGGGGAACGCGGCGCGCCTTCTTCCCATTTTCTATGATGCGGCGGTTCATCCCCGCAGGCGCGGGGAACGCAAGGGTATGGCGCCCTACTCTGCCGAGGAAATCGGT
>JAJYTX010000069.1 GCA_021792815.1 Pseudomonadota bacterium | reverse complement strand
CATCCGGCGGATCGCAGGCGGCCGATGGGGCACAGACGATGCACAAGCCGAGATCGATTCTGGTGGTCGACACGCGTTGCGAACCCGATGCGACGGTGCTCGTCAAGGCGGCGCGCATCGCGCGTTCTCTCGGGCTCGGGCTCGATCTGTTTCTGTGCGACGCCGAGCTGGCGTATGCCCTGAAGCATTCGTACGATTTGAATCCCTTCGACCAGAAGGCGCTGCAGCGCTGCATCGCCCGCGCCACGGACCACCTGCTTCGCTACCGGGAGGCGATCGGCCTCGGCGACATTCCGCTGCAGATCGATGCATCGTGCGAGAGTCCGCTGTACGAGGGGATCCTGCGCAAGGTGCGCGCCAGCGGCCCGGAGATGGTGCTCAAGGCCGCCGGTGGCGGCCGCCCGAGCCACAGCGCCTTTGATGCCAACGACTGGCAGCTGATGCGCACCTGCCCGGCGACGCTCGCGTTGGTGCGAGGCCGGCGCTGGCGCCCGAACTTACGCATTGCCGCCGCGATCGACGTCTCGGACGAGGAGACCCAGGGCCTCGCGGGCACCATCCTCAAGGTCGCAAAGACCCTGGCGCGGGTCACCAACTCCGAGCTGGACGTGGTCTACGCCGAGCGTTCGGCACCGCAGGAATCCGCGAGCCGGACACGGGCCGAAAAGCTTCAGGTGCTGGCCCGCGAGTCGGGCATCGACGACGGCCACATCCACGTCCTGGCGGGCCCTCCGGAGCGGGAACTGTCCCGGTTCTCGGCCGGACGCGACTACGATGTCATGGTTCTCGGGGCGTTGACGCATCGCCCGAGCGCGCTGAGTCTGGTGGGAACGCTGACCTCGGTGCTCGTCGAGGACCTCGAATGCGACTTCGTGCTGGTCAAGCCGGGCTCATACCGCGACAGCTCGAGTCTGCAGGCCGCGTAAGGCCGCGATCTGCCACCCACGGCCGACACTCGGGCTGCCCGGCCGGGACAGTGCGACGGCCCTCAGGCGCCGCCGGCGCGCGCCTCGAGCGATTCCCAACGGGCGTACCGGGTGGCGAGCTCGGCCTCGATCGCCTGAAGCCGCAGGGTGTCGGCGCGGATCCGTTCCGGGCCCCGCGCGTGGTATGCCGGCTCGCTCATGCGCGCGGTGATGTCGCACTGTTCCTTTTCCAGCGCTTCGATCTGCGCCGGCAGCGCCGCGAGCTCGCGGCCCTCCATGTAACCCAGCCGGGCGCGCGGTCTGGGGCCTGTGCCCGCCGGCGGCGCGGCGGCGGGCGAAGCGTTGCCCGGGGCGGCCACCGCGGAGGCATCCGTGGGCGGCGGTGCGTGCCTGCGGCGGGTCCCGGCGGCCGGCTGCGGGCGCTGGCGCAGCCAGTCGCTGTAGCCGCCGACGTAAGCGCGCCAGAGGCCGTCGCCTTCGGCCACCAGCGTCTGGGTCACCACGTTGTCGAGGAACCGCCGATCGTGACTGACGAGCAGCAGCGTTCCGGGATAGTCCTGCAGGCGCTGCTCGAGCAGCTCGAGCGACTCGATGTCGAGATCGTTGGTCGGCTCATCGAGCACCAGCAGGTTGGCCGGCCGGGCAAACAGCCGGGCGAGGAACAGCCGGTTGCGCTCGCCCCCGGAGAGCATCCTGACCGGCGAGCCGGCGCGGTGCGCTGGAAACAGGAAATCGCCCAGATACGTCATGACGTGCCTGCGCTCCCCACCGATCGTGATCCAGTCCGATCCCGGGCTGATCGCTTCGGCGAGCGTTGCCTCCGGGTCGAGCCGCTCGCGCATCTGGTCGAAGTACGCGGGCTGGAGGTTGGTGCCGAGGCGGACCGAACCGCGCTGCGGTGTCAGCTCTCCGAGGATGATGCGGATCAGGGTCGACTTGCCGGCGCCATTGGCGCCGATGAGGCCCACCCGGTCGCCGCGCATGATGCGGCTCGAGAGTGACTCGATGAGCGCCCGCCCGTCGAAGCCGTGGCCGATGTCGGTGAGCTCGGCGACCAGCCGTCCGGAGCGGTCCCCGGCGTCGAGCGCCAGCTTGATGTTGCCGAGCCGGTCGCGCCGCTCGGCGCGCGCCTGACGCAGCCGCTCGAGCCGCCTGACGCGGCCCTCGTTGCGCGTGCGCCGGGCTTCGACACCCTTGCGGATCCAGACTTCCTCCTGCTGCCAGAATTTCTCGAAGCGCCGGCGCGCCAGATCCTCCGTCGCGATTTCCTCCTCACGCCGCGCCTCGTAGGCGGCGAAGTTGCCCGGGTAGGAGCGCAGGCGGCCGCGATCGAGCTCGATGATGCGGCTGGCGAGGGCATCGAGACATGCGCGGTCGTGCGTCACGATCACGGCCGCGGGGGCTTTGAGCACCAGTGCCTCGAGCACCGCGATGCCGTCGATGTCGAGGTGGTTGGTGGGCTCATCAAGGAGCAGCAGCTCGGGCTGGGAGGCGAGGGCGAGGGCGAGGGCGGCGCGCTTGCGCTCACCGCCGGAGCAGCGTTGCGGGCTCTCGGTGCCTTCGAGTCCGAACCGGTGCAGGAACTCCGCGAGGCGCGACTCCAGGTGCCACCGGTCCCGGTCGGCGCCGTGCAGCTGCTCGACGCTGCAGGCGGCCGCGTGAGGCAGGGTGCGCGCCCTCGCCAGCAGGCTCGCCGTCAGGCTCTGCGCCGGCGGCAGCACCGGCTCCTGCTCCACCATCGCGATGCGCAGCCCGGCCCGGCGCTCGAGCTCACCGTCATCGAGCGCGGTGAGGCCGGCGATGATGCGCAGCACGGTTGATTTGCCCGTGCCGTTGCGGCCGATGAACCCGAGCCGCTCTCCGGAGCGGATCAGGAGTTGGGCACCATCGAGCAGGGCGCGCTCGCCGAAGGCCAGGTGCGCGTCGCGCAGGGTCAGCAGAGGCATGTGGTCGTGATAATGATGGACTCGGGAAGGGTGGATCGGTATAGTCCGCGGTGCAAGACTATACAGGCGCCAAGCGGTCTGCGCCTGCCTCGCTCGCGGTCGAGCCACGCTGGCTTCGCTTCGATATCCATCACCTTCCCCCGCTTCGACCGCCACGGCCTCATCAGGCTCGCTCCCCGACATCCGGGTTGGGCGCCGGCCGTTTGCGCGGGTTACCACAGAGGTATTCATGTCATTTTCCGATCTCGGGCTGCAGCCCGAGCTGCTGCGCGCCGTAGCCGAGAAAGGCTACGGGTCGCCGACTCCCGTTCAATCCGAGGCCATTCCCGCCATCCTCGCTGGCCGCGACGTGCTGGCCGGTGCCCAGACCGGCACGGGCAAGACGGCGGCCTTCGTGCTGCCGATCCTGCAGCGTCTGGCCCAGGCCGATTCCGGCGTTTCACGCCGGCTTCCGCGGGCGCTGGTGTTGACGCCCACCCGCGAGCTGGCCGCCCAGGTCGCCGACAATGCCCGGATCTACGGGCGCCACCTCGATATCCGCACGGCGGTTGTGTTCGGCGGTGTCGGGATCAATCCGCAGATCGAGGCGTTGCGCCGCGGCTGCGATCTGCTGGTCGCCACACCGGGGAGGCTGCTCGACCTCGCCGACCAGGGCGCGCTCGAGCTGCGAGACGTCGGCCAGTTCGTGCTCGACGAGGCCGATCGCATGCTCGACATGGGATTCATCCACTCCATCCGCCAGGTGCTGAAGCTGTTGCCGCCCAGGCGGCAGAACCTGATGTTCTCGGCCACCTACTCGGAGGATATCCGCGGTCTCGCGCAGCGGTTCCTGCGCGATCCGGTGACCGTGCAGGCGGCGAGCCGCAACGCCACCGCCGAGCGCATCGAGCAGTGCCTGTATCGCGTGCCCAAGGAGCACAAACGGCACCTGCTCGCCCACCTGATTCTCGAGGGCAACTGGCAACAGGCGCTGGTCTTCACCCGCACCAAGCACGGCGCGAACCGCCTGGCCACGCAGCTCGAGCATGCCGGCATCGCCGCCGCGGCCATTCACGGCAACAAGAGTCAGAGTGCGCGCACGCGGGCGCTCGACGATTTCAAGAACTATCGCATCACCGCGCTGGTGGCCACGGAGGTCGCGGCGCGCGGCCTCGACATCAAAGAACTGCCGCACGTGGTGAATTTCGAGCTGCCCAATGTGCCCGAGGACTATGTGCACCGCATCGGGCGTACCGCGCGCGCCGGCGCCACCGGTTCGGCCGTCTCGCTGGTTTCACCCGATGAGACGCCATTGCTGCGTGACATCGAGAAGCTGTTGAAGCGTGCCATTCCGCAGGTGGCGTTGCCGCAGTTTCCGCTGGTGGCGAACGAGACCGACGGGACGGACGCCGGCGGACGCGGTGAGGGCCGTGAGCCGGCCGTCGGTGCCGGGCGGCCCCTGCCCCGGCAGGGCAACCCTCGCCGCGGTGAGGGACAGCGACCCCGGTACGGCTCCGCGGGCCGATCCGCCGCGCAGGCGGGTCCGCGGGCGCAGCGGTCCGATCCGCCGAGCGCCGGCCGCGGCACTCGAGCCGGATCGCCCGCGGCGGCGGGCGGTGGGCACGCCGGCGCACCGGCGCACCGGGGCCGGCATCCGCACGGCAATGCGCAGCACGCGGGGCACGGCGGTTCCCGGGACGCGGGCCGGGATGCGGGCCGCGCGCAGGCCGAGGGCTGGCGGCGGGCTTAGTCCGGGCCCCCGTGAGGGGAGCGCGCTCGCCTCATGCGCTGACGTTCGGTCGTGAGGCGCGTGTATCGACGAGGCGGGAGCGGCGCAGGCCTGAGCGCCTGGGCCGTTCCCGCGATGCGCTCCCCTGCCATGCGGCTACTGGACCGTGATTTCCTTCGGCTTCTTCTGCTCGGCTTTCGGAATGTGAACGCTGAGCACGCCGTCCTTGCTCTCGCATCGGATCGCGTCCGCCTTGATGTTGTCGGGCAGGGTGAAGGCACGGCTGAAGCTGCCGTAGTAGTTCTCCACCCGGTGGAACTTCTCGGTGGTCTCCTCCTTGTGTTGCTTGCGCTCACCCTGGATGGTGAGCAGGCCATCGCTGAAAGTGACCTTTACGTCCTCCTTCTTCATGCCCGGCAGGTCGGCGCGGACCAGGTACTCCTTGTCGGTCTCGCTGATGTCCGCCGACGGTGTCCACTCGACGGTGACTCCACCATCCTCCTCGAGCGACAGGCGTGGCGCGCGGCTGAGCCGCGGCATCATGCGGTTGAACATGTTCTCGACGTCTGCGAATGGATCCCATCGAATCAGGCTCATGGCGATACTCCCGTGTGACGGCAGTGTCCGGGATCGGACGCGCCATAGTTTGGCGATGGGCGGACTCGATGTTATTCGGTCATTTACCTATGGAGGGCGGTGTGGCCGGTCGAGGCCGGCGCGCCTGTCCAGGTGTTCGTAAGTATTTGACCTGACCGATGCATGCGGTCTGTTGCGCAGATCCGGATGACATCACGGCATGCGCGTACGGTGTCTGACGCGTGTGCGGTGGCATGCAGGCGTGCGCCGCGGTTTTCCGCAGGATGTCGCTGCGGCACGGCGTTCCGTGCCGCGCGCGGCGCCGGCCGGATCTGAGTGGACGCCCGGCGGTGGTGCTGCGGTGAACCCGTATGGTGCGGGGCCGCCGCCCTGCGCAGCATCGTGTGCCGATGGCGCCGATTCCCCGCATCCTGGTCGCGATCAAGAATCCCTGGGCACGCGCGTTGCCGGGGGCCGACAAGGCGTTGCAGCTGGCGCGCGCGCTCGGCGCCGAGGTGCGGCTGTTTCACGGTCTGACCGATCCGGTGCTGGTGGACGTGCGGCAGATCCAGTCGCTCGCCGGCCTCGAACAGGAGCGGCGCGAGCGGGTGCTCGAGCGGCTGACGACGGTTGCCCGGCGCCTCGGCGGGCGCGTCCGCGTGACCGCGGCCGCAGAGTGGGACTTCCCGGCCTCGGAAGCGGTGATCCGCGCGGCGCAACGCTTCCGGGCGACGCTCATCGTCGCCGGACCGCACGCGGGTGCTCACCACATGCCCTGGCTGCTGCGCTTCACCGATCTCGAGCTGCTGCGCCGCTCGCCCGTGCCGGTTCTGCTGGTCAAGACTCGCTCGCCCTATGAGCGGCCGGTGGTGCTGGTGGCGCTCGACCCGAGCCTGGCTCGCGCGAAGCCTGCCGGTCTCGACGCGCTGATCCTGCGCCACGGCTCGACGGTCGCGCGCGCACTGCGGGGCGAGCTGCACGCCATTCACGCATTCCAGCCGTCGCCCCTGAGCGCGATGTTCACGCCGGCCGATACGGCCGGTGGCGCGCGCACCCGGATGGCGCAGTCGAGCGCACGGGCGGCCCTGGACCGGACGGTGCGAGCGGCAGCCGTGGCACGCTCGCGCACGCATTTGGTGGCCCGGCACCGGGTGGAGGCAATCGAGCGGGTGGCACGCGAGATCAGAGCGGCCATCGTCGTGATGGGGGCGGTCGGCCGCTCCCCGCCGCGGCGCTGGGTGAGCGGCAATACCTCGGAAAAGCTCCTCGATCGGCTGGCCTGCGACGTGCTCGTGGTCAAGCCGAGGGGCTTTGCGAACCGGATTTCCCCGGCCGCGCGCGGCGTGCAGATGATCGCACACTCCGGCGTCCAGTCAGGGTATTGATCCGCGGTCGCTTCGGCTGTGCGCGATGCCGTGGCGTCCTGCGAGGCAGTCCTGTGCACCCGCGAGCCGGCTACTCGATGATGCCGGGACAGCGGCTTGCGATCTGACTGAGCAGCCTGCCGGTCAGACGGCGGGAACGGAACCAGGCGCACGCGGCCGCGAGACTGGTGAACAGCGCGGCCTCGCTTTCCCGTTCGGGGGCGCCGCTGGTCAGTTGCGGCATGGAGATCAACGACAGCGCGCTGATGAAATGGCCGTCCCGCGTCCGGTAGACGGCCGCGTGGTAGCCGACCGCGACGCCGTACGTCTGAGCCTCGGCCAGCAACTCGCCCTCGAACTGCAGTGGGCGCTCCTTGTGCCCTCTGTACAGCGTGAAGTGTTTGAGCCCGGCGGAGGCGTACGCTGCGAGCGCTACGCCGCCAGAGGCAGTCGATGCGGGGGAGTCGGGGGCGGGGTGGGCCGACGGACGTCGTTCAAACGAATCAACAGAGGCACACATGACTGGAGTCTCACGGAATCCGGGAAACCTGGCCACGCTGAGCGGAGTCGGCGCACGGCGTCGACTGATGTATCTTATCATGCCGGCGCGTGCCCAAGAATCCGCCCGGCCACCCGATGCCGTCCGCGGGCGGCGCACGCCCGCGGGCCTTGCCGCCTCAGGCCGATCCACGGCTCATGCAGGCAGTGTCCCGGATGGCATGAAATATGCCGAGGCTTCCCGGTCGGGCGCCCGTCGGGAGGCTAACGCAAGGCCCACCACAGCCCACCCAGAACCAGAGCGCCGCCGGCCACATAGGCCGCGAGCGTCACATAGCATCCCCTGATCAGCTCACGGATCGTCTGCTTGATGTGCTCGCGGTCGTTGAGGTTCGGAAACGGTTCCTGCGGCTCGGGCACCCCGAGGAAACGGCACAGCGGCCCCCAGCCGTCGGTGACCCGGAAAATCAGCAGCCGGTCGGGCGCAACCGCCGCCTTGACTTCATCGACATAGGCCTCGTACCGGGCCATCGCTTTCGCCCGGTCGTGCATCACGCCTCTGAGCGTGCGGCCCCAGACCAGATGATGCGAGATGGCGCCCATCTTGCGCCCGAACGGTGTCAGCCACTCCAGCACCTTGAACTGCCAGAGCGTCTCGGTGAAGTAGATCGTGTCGATCGAACTTTCATACCAGGCCGCGGCGCCGCGCGGATGCAGGGTGAGCAGCACCTTTGCCTCGGGATACTCGGCGAGCAGCTCGCGCCACACACAGCAGGCGGGGTTGTCGACCGTGGCGGCGTACCGGGCGAACACCCGGTTCCAGTCATGGCGTGTTCCGGCTGGACTATTCGCGACGTCGCGCCAGAAATCCAGATGTCCCCTGTTGGCCTTGTTGAACAGCACTTCCCGCATGTGATAACACGGCAGTCCGAGGCGGTTGAGCGCCGCGAAAGTCGACCAGGTGCCGGTGCGGCCGAAACCGGCCCCGATGATCTGCAGCCCCATGGCGCCCCCGTTCTCCGGCCGATGCGGGCCGCTCACGGCCGGGTGGCGAGGATGGCGGGGGAATGCGAGCCGATCTCGCAGCAGCTGACGGCGGTGAATCCCGCCTCCCCGAGCCACGCGGTGTACTCGGCCAGGGTGAAGGTGTCGCCCGCGGTGGTGTTGACCAGCATGTTGAGCGCGAACAGCAGTGGGTACAGTGGCCCGGTGCGCGTGTCGTCGGGCACCATGTCGGCGATGGCGAGCACTCCGCCGGGCCGCATGGCCCGGTGCAGGCGCCGGAACAGCGCGCGAGAGGCCGCCTCGCCCTCGGAGTGCACGATGTTGCCGAGAATGGCCAGGTCGAAGCGCGCGTTGCCGAGCTCCACGGCGGACAGATCTCCCGCCAGGTACTCGATCCGGTCCTGCACGCCGTGGCGTGCCGCATACTCCCGGGTCAGCTCGAGCACCCGCGGGAAGTCGAGCGCCGTCACCCGCGCATGGGGGGCTGCTTCGGCGACCGCAATGCCCCAGATGCCCGAGCCGCAGCCGACGTCGAGCACGGCCAGCGGTTTGCGGTCGGCGACCTGCAGTGCCTGCGCCAGGCGCCCTGCGGGGCCGCGATGGGCCACGTGCAGGCTGCGCACCAGGATCGGAAAAAACGCCTCTGCCTTGGCCTGCTGGTCGACGCGTTGCGGCGGCTGGCCGCTGCGAATCGTTTCGGTGAGCCCCGTCCAGGCCTGCCACAGGGCGTCGCTCTCGAACAGCGCGCCCAGGTAATCGGGACTTCGGCGCACCAGGTAGCGCTGCGCGAGCGGACGCAGGCGGTAGCGGCCGGAATCCTTGGCGAGCAGTTGCATCGCCGTGAGCGCATCGAGCAGCATGCGGGTGCCCCGCTCCGTGGCGCCGATGCGCCCGGCAACCTGCGGGGCGCTCTGCGCCTCGTCGGCCAGCGCCGAAAATACATCCAGCTGCGCGGCCGCCGCCAGGACCCGGGCCGGTGCGAACGAGAAATGCGTCTGCAGCAGAACGGACGGATCGGATGAATCCGGAGCGGATTGCGGCATCGGCGCCTCCAGGGTTGCGGGGCGGGGAAACGCGGTGGCTGTTCACGGCATGAGCGAGCCAGCCTGCTTGCCGCCACACGCACATGCTACTCCGGTGAGGCGTCAATCGCCGGGCGTTCGGCCCTGCGCAGACCGGGCTGCCGGGGCGGGCGCTGCGGCAGTCGTACCGTCCATCCCGTGCGGGCGCGTGCCGGCGCCGGCCCTGACGCGAGGACAGCGGATGGGCGGACGATCGGCGGCCGGTTGATTGGAGTATCCGCTGGTTTCGCAAACGGCCGAATGGGTGATCGGGTCGATGCAGGCCCGCGTGACCGCACAGCTTTCCGATGAGCGACGGTGGCGGCTCCATCAAATGCCGCACGCTCGATGCTGCGCGCGCGATCAGCGCCCCGATGGCATCTTCGCGCCGTACTCGAGCAGCAGATTGCGAAGCGCAACTGTGCGAGGATCATCAGCAAGACCGGGTTGTCTCAATACCGCCGGTACCATGCCTCCCGGGCCCAACGTCGAATTGACATCCGCGCCATGTGTCAACAACAGATAAACCGTTGGCACATCGCCGGTATAGACGGCCGCGTCGAGCGCCGTGTCGTTGTTGCCAGAATAACCGCGACGCTGGTGTATGTCCGCTCCGTGCTGCAACAGCAGCCGGATAACATCGTCCTCGCCATCACCCGCCGCGATCACCAGCGGCGCCTCCACTTTTTCGAGCGCGCCATCCGGGCCTGAGACCACGAACGGGTTGACATTGGCGCCGTGCGCCAGCAGGACTTTTATGACGTCCCTTTGTCCCGCCTTGATCGCGACATCCAGCAGGGAAAAGTTGATGT
>JAJYTX010000068.1 GCA_021792815.1 Pseudomonadota bacterium | reverse complement strand
CTGATCCGCGCCTGCGCGTGGCGCCGCCGCGTGGCGGCATCCTGACCTGCTCAAGGCAGGGCTGTCGGCTCATGCCGGTGCGGACCGGACAATCGCCAGCGAAAGAGCGGACCGCACGGACGCGCACGAGCCAACGTGCTGTCACAAAGCCGCAATGCCCGCATGATGTACTCGGCGCCGTCACGGTGAGCGAGCCACCCGACGGTGTCCGCGGCAGACGACCACTATCATTACCGAACGATCTGGATATCCGACATTCACCTCGGCACTCCGGGGTGTCAGGCTTACTATCTGCTCGACTTCCTGCGTACCCACAAGGCCAACACGTTGTATCTCGTCGGGGACATCGTGGACGGCTGGCAGCTGAAGAAGAGCTGGTATTGGCCGCAGGCGCACAACGATGTCGTGCAGAAGCTGCTGCGCAGCGCGCGCAAGGGCGCCAAGGTCGTCTACGTGCCCGGCAACCACGACGAGCTGGTGCGGCAGTTCATCGGCCTGTGCCTGGGCGAGATCGCCATCATCAAAGACGCGGTCCACACGACCGCGGACGGCAAGCGACTCTGGGTCGTGCACGGCGATCTGTTCGACAGTGTCATGCAGCACGCGCGCTGGCTGGCGCATCTCGGTGACTGGATGTACACGATTCTCCTCAAGCTCAATCGCTGGCTCAACGCGATTCGGCAGCGCCTGGGACTGCCGTACTGGTCCATGTCGCAGTATCTGAAGCACAAGGTGAAGAACGCGGTGAGCTTCATTTCCGATTTCGAGCACGTGATGACCGAGGAGGCACGTCGGCGCGGCTGTGACGGCGTGGTTTGTGGACATATCCATAAGGCAGAGCTGCGCGAGATCAACGGCATCCTCTACTGCAACGACGGCGACTGGGTGGAAAGCCTGAGCGCGCTTGCTGAGGATTTCGACGGCAGGCTGCACCTGATCCACTGGCGCAATCGCCTGACGGAGCCGATGAATCTCGGGTCCATCGCGGAAGAAAGTCCAGCCGTCAGGTCCGTGCCGGCGTGAAGGCGTTGCCGGCTGGCGCCGAGTGCTCCGGGGACCCGCGCAGGGTATTGCCGAATCGCCGCCCTTCGAGGTCGCGACCAGTTCAGCAGTCACAGTCGAGGTGGACCATGAATATCATGATCGTGACCGATGCCTGGGCGCCGCAGGTCAACGGCGTGGTGCGGACGCTGCAAAGCACGGCGCGCGAGCTTCAGGCCATGGGCCACACGGTCGATTTCCTCACGCCCAAGGAATTCTCCACGCTGCCCTGCCCGACGTATCCCGACATCCGGCTGTCGCTGTTTTGCGGCAACAGGGTGGCGCGGCGCATCGCCGACTTCGACCCGGATATCCTGCATATCGCGACAGAAGGGCCGCTCGGGCTGGCTGCGCGGCGTACGGCCTCGATGCGCGGCCTGCCATTCACCACCGCTTATCACACGCGCTTCCCCGAGTACGTCCGGGCGCGCACCGGTGTGCCACTGGCCTGGACGTATGCCGTGCTGCGCTGGTTCCATGGGCCTGCAGAGTGCGTCATGGTTCCGACCGACGCGGTGAAACGTGATCTGGAATCATACGGATTCAGGAACGTCGTCACGTGGTCGCGCGGCGTCGATCTCGACATCTTCAAGCCCCAGCGAAGCGAACGGCTCAGGAGTGAGCCGCCGGTCTTCCTGTACGTCGGCCGGGTCGCGGTCGAGAAGAATATCGAGGCATTCCTGGAGCTGGATCTGCCGGGCTCGAAGTGGGTGGTGGGCGTGGGGCCGGCATTGAAGACGATCCAGGAACGCTTTCCGGAGGTGAATTATCTCGGCGTGCTCGACCAGCACGAGTTGGCGCAGGTGTACGCCGCGGCTGACGTTTTCGTGTTCCCCAGCAAGACCGACACGTTCGGACTGGTGTTACTGGAGGCGATGGCCTGCGGCGTGCCCGTCGCAGCGTATCCGGTGACCGGTCCCGTGGATGTCATCGGCGACTCCACGACCGCCGGCGTCCTGCATGAAGACCTGCGCACGGCTTGTCTGCAAGCCCTGAAACTGCGCCGCGAAGATGCGCTGGCCCATGCGCGCCGGTTCTCGTGGCGGTCGGCGACCGAGCAATTCCTCGCTCATGCGCATCCGCGCGCGCAGACCGGCGAACGGACTCGGCCATCCGCCAGTGTGGGCCGGGCCTGATGGCGGAGTCGGACGGTGAATACGGCGGCGGGCGCCTGCGACACAAAGGCAATCGCGGGCTCGCCCGTCTGCGCATGGCGTGCAGGAACTCCTGGAGCGGTCTGCTGTTCGCGGTGCGCGAGGAGAGCGCGTTCCGGCAGGAGCTGACGCTGACGGCCGGCCTGATTCCCGTGGCGCTCGTACTGCCGTTCGGCGCCTTCGAGCGCCTGATGTTGATCGGGTCGTTGGTGCTGCTTTTGGTGGTGGAACTGCTGAATTCCAGCATCGAGGCGCTGGTGGACCGCATTTCGTTCGAACACCACGGTCTGTCCAAGCGCGCCAAGGACTATGGCAGCGCCGCGGTGACGCTGACCCTGCTTGCCTGTGCAATGATATGGGGCACGCTCGTTTGCCGGCTGTTCCTGGGGTGATGCGTCCGGCTGCGTGGGCATTCTGCCTGGATTGCGATGCCGCGTGCCGGCTGTCCGTGTCCGCGCCCGTGAGCATCGGACGGGCACACCGGCCGACGCGGGTGTGAAGCGCCGCGCCCGGCCGGTTTCGCGGTGGGATTCGCTGCCCGCGCCAGGGCGAGGTGGAGAGGCAGAGCGTGCGGATCGCCGTCCGCTACGATACCGGGCGAGACGGTGCGCGCGGGCGTCGCCGCGGGAAAACTCCGGAAACGCCACGGTGACCGTCCCGGCGCCAGGCTCGTGGCCGCTCAGCGCCGGGCGAATCTCCCGCGTGCGGCTGTCCACCGGCCTGAGATTCCACCGCCCCGGCTCCTTCTGCCAGCGATGGCCGATGGAACCGGCGGGCACGACGGGTTCGCGGTGGATCTCATCCCAGGAGACCGGCTTCCATTCGGCGTTCTCGCTCTCCCCGAGAGCGTCGCCGAAGTCCGAGGCGCGCAGGAACCGATCGTGCGCGTAGCGTGCGCCGTCGAGCGGGCGCAGCATGACCAGCATCGGCAGATCGGTAAAGCGCCGGCCATAATCGATGAAATACGGCTCCTCGCGCTCGATGAAGAATTCCTTCAGCACGACGTGGCCCATGGCGAGGAACAGTGCGGCGTCCGTCCCGGCCTTGGCCGGCATCCACAGGTCGGCGAACTTGACGTACTCGGAATAATCCGGGGACACCGCCACCACCTTGGTGCCGTTGTAGCGCGCCTCCGAGTAGAAATGCGCGTCCGGGGTCCGGGTCATCGGGATGTTGGTGCCGGCGACGATGATGTAGCTCGAGTTCCACCAGTCCGCCGATTCCGGCACATCGGTCTGCTCGCCCCAGGTCTGCGGCGAGGACGGCGGCAGGTCGCAGTACCAGTCGTAGAAACTGAGTGACGTCGCGCCGATCAGCGACAGATAGCGGGTGCCCGCGGCAAAGCTGATCATCGACATCGCGGGGATGGGGCTGAAGCCGACCACCCGATCTGGTCCGTACTTCTGGATGGTATAGACGTTGGCGGCGGCGATGATTTCCGTGACCTCCGCCCAGCTTGCGCGTACGAACCCGCCGAGCCCGCGTACCGCGGTGTAGCGGCGGCGTTCTGCAGCTTCCGGTGCTGTTCACGCCGTGCGTCGAGCGAATCACCTTGCTGGAATGCCAGCGGTTCCGATACGCCTGCTCCCACTGGCGGTCTTCGCTGAGCCTCACTCCGTGGCCGGCCGCG
Organism: Pseudomonadota bacterium; assembly: GCA_021792815.1. The sequence goes on along the minus strand of JAJYTX010000068.1, from coordinate 6,311 downwards.
AACGGCTCGGAAGCGCGCGTGAAAAACGTGAGGCGATCGAACAGATAGCTCACTGCATTGCTCCGCAAGCCGGCTGAGACGCGCCCCCGCGGGGGGTGATGAGGAAACGCACGCCATGGGCGTCCCGCAGGCGTGATCGGGCTGGCGGACGGGGATGGGTCGGGCGGGCGCGCAGACGCCCCCGGCAGCGCAGCGCCCCGCTGTCCCGCAGCGCAACGCTGCGCGGCGTGCGCTCGAGGAGGTCATTGACGGGGTGTGGCACGTTCGGCACGGAAGCCCTGGTCCTGACTGTCATTGGAGATCTCCCGGCCCCGGCCCGATACCCGGTCCGGAAGCTGCCATGACTGCATTCATCTCGTAGTACGATAGTATCGTTCGCCGATGAGGAGGTCGCGCAATACGTACTCATTCGGATCGGCCGAGGACGGCCCGGTACCGTGACCGGACGCGCTGTCGCATCAACCGCGGTCGCGACGGGGTGGCCCCTGGCAGGGTCTGCGCCGCGGTTCCGGGACGCTCCGGACGGCGCGGCCGGGGTGCTGGATCCGGTTCATCATGTGAGCGGCTGACGGCGCGGAGTGCGGGACTGCCGCCCTCCGGCTGTGTGTTCCTTTTGGAGCGTGTCATGACAGGTTCCCGAAAGAGGCTCGACGTGCGGATCAAGCGCATCTACCTGCCGCCGACCCGTGGTGACGGTGCCCGGATTCTGGTGGACCGTATCTGGCCCCGCGGGGTGAGCAAGCGTGATGCGGCGATCGACCGCTGGCTGAAGGACATCGCGCCGAGCACGGCCCTCCGGGCGTGGTTCGGACACGATCCGGCCCGATGGCAGGCCTTCCGGCAGCGCTATCGTGCCGAGCTCGGAGACCGGACGGGGCTTCTCGATGAGCTCCGGGAGATGGCCCGCGAGCGGCGGCTCACGCTCGTGTATGCGGCGCGTGACGAGCAGCATAACCAGGCGGTCGTGTTGCGGGATGTTCTGCTCGATTGATCCTCAGAGGAGCTCGTCATGAGCGCTGGGCTTTCCGGTCTGAACCGCATGCGGGCGCGGACCGTGTGTGCCGCGACGTTTGGGATTCCGTGCCCGCCGCTGCGGCCGGCGCCGCGCCAGGCGCGCACGGCCGATCGGCGCTCGCGCCGTGCCGGAGGCGGCACGAACCGGCCGCGAGCCGGCATGGCAGCGAGCATTGCCGCGCATCTGCACGGGCTCATCGCGCAGGCTGGGCGTCAGCGCTGCAGAAGAGGCAGCTTGTCGGGCAGGCCATCCCATTGCGCCGCATCGTCGGGTGCGGGAATCTTCCGGGGGAGCACCGGCCACTTCGCGGCGAGCTGCCTGTTGAGCTCGAGGAAATGCTCCTGGCCCTTCGGCAGTTCCTCCTCGGGAAATATGGCTTCGGCCGGACACTCCTCGACGCACAGCGTGCAATCGATGCACTCCTCCGGATCGATCACCAGCATGTTGGGTCCGGCGTGGAAACAGTCGACCGGGCAGACTTCGACGCAGTCGGTGTACTTGCACTTGATGCAGTTTTCGGTGACGACGTGGGTCACGATGAGCTCCTTGCCGCCTGCAGCGGCTCAGCGCGTCGAGGTTAGTGTCGGACGCGGTTCGTGCGCCTTGACGGGCATCAATTCCGAGGTCCGCCGTCGGCGCGGCTCGAAGCCTGCCCCACGCATGTCCGCGCTGCCGCTGACCCGCAAACCGGCATGCGCCGGCCGGCCGGTCCGGCGTGCGCGCGGCAGTCACACGCTGCGCGGGGTTGCCGCCCGGCGCTCCCTTGCGATAGCGTGGGGCGGGCAGGCTCGAGGCGGCGCAGACCCGGCGGGGCTCAAGCAGGAAACAGCATGCAGGCAGACAGTGCTCTGGCGCGCGAGCTGCGCCGCCATTATTTATTCGGCGCCCTGACGGATGCGCAGCAGGGCCGGCTACTCGCCACCGCAGTGGCGCGGCGACTCGCGGCGGGGGAGCACCTGTTCGGCCACGGGGATGCGGCGGGGCAGTTCTTCCTGCTGCGATGCGGCTGCGTGAAGCTCTATCGGCTCTCGCCGGAGGGGGACGAGAAGATCATGAGACTCATCCATCCCTGGCAGACCTTTGCCGAGAGCATCCTGTTCATGGACACACCCCGGTATCCGGTGTCCGGGGAAGCCGTGGAGGCCGCCGAACTCATCGCCTTCGACCGCGAGACATTCCTGGGTATTCTGCGGGAGTCTTTCGCGACCTGCCTGGCGGTGATGGCGCAGATGACTCGGCGCATTCAGGCCCACTGGGATGAAATCGAGACGCTGGCTCTGCAAAACAGCCGTTACCGCGTCGTGCACTACCTGCTCGGGCTGGTGCCTGCGAATGCCCAGGGGCGGGTGAGCGTGACCCTGCCGGCGCGCAAGATGGTGATTGCCGCGCACGTGGCCGTGACGCCGGAAACGCTCTCGCGGACGCTTCGAGGACTGTGCGATGAGGGGTTGATCGAGGTCGCAGGGGACGAAGTGACGATGATCGACGTCGAGACGCTGCGCCATCACATGCACTGACGCTTGACCGCCATCAAGGCGCACGCGGACGGATGCGCCGACGCTTCGCACATGGCCCTGCTCGGCAATGGCGTTTCGCGCCGGATCTGCCCGGCGTCGGCCCGCGCCGCTGCGATGCGGCCACACCCGCAGGGGTTACCAGGCACAGGAGCCGACCATGTCTGAACCGTTGACGCTCGATGTCCGCGAAGAGCTGCGCAGGGGCGGGGAACCTCTGCCGCGGATCCTGAACGCCGTCGGCGCGCTTGCACCGGGCCAGGCGCTGCGGCTGCTCGCGCCCTTCGAGCCGCTGCCGCTGTACGCGCTGCTGGGCCGCAAGGGCTTCGATCACCAGGCGGTACGCCACGGCGAAGCCGACTGGGAGGTGCTGTTTTCACCGCAGGGGCAGCCGGCGGCCGCCGTGCCCGCGCCGCCCGCCGCCGGGGACTGGCCGCGGCCGAGCCGATTTCTCGACAACCGCGGCCTGCAGCCGCCCGAGCCGATGATGCGCATTCTGGATGCGCTCGAGCACCTCGCCCCCGGAGAAGTGCTCGAGGCGCTCAACGAGCGCGACCCGGTGTTTCTGTATCCGGAGCTGCAGGCGCGCGGCGCGGTGAGCCGTACCGAGAAGCGCGACGATGGGGTGAGGCTTCTGATCCGGCGGGCCGGCTGATGGCGGCCGCGCAGGCGTTGGACCGCGAGGCCGTGCTGCAGGCTCTGCGCGCGGTGCTCGATCCGGAGCTGGGCTACAACATCGTCGATCTGGGCCTGATCTATCAGGTCGAGGTGGAGGCCGGCGTCATCACGATCCGCATGACCATGACGACGCCGGGGTGTCCGGCCCAGGATTACATCGTGTCAGGCGTCCATGAGCGCTGCATGAGCCTTCCCGGGGCCACGGAGGCGAAGATCGAGCTCGTGTGGCTGCCGGCGTGGTCACCGCAGAGGATGACGCCGATCGCCAAGGCGCACTTCGGCATTCAGGACTGAGCGGCTGTGCGGCCGATCTGCACCTGCCAAGTGACCGGTCCCTGTTGCAGGTAATCCCGTGAGAACTCGCTGTTGACGGGCGGAGCGGGCCGGCCGAGCCGGGTTTGCGCGGGCGGAGCGATGGGCTTGCCCGGCCGCGGCAGCCGGCCGCGGCAACCCGCCACCGCAAGTATCAGCACTGCGGCGATGCACAGTCGGGCAAGCAATGGCATCGCTGCCACCGGGCGCGGCAGCTGCGCCGAAGGCCATTGCCCGCAGCGTCCTCCTCGAGTGGTGTCATCCCCCTGACGGACTCTGATGATCGGTGCAGGGACGTCGGGTGGACTGGTAACGCAAGCAGCGGCCTCAGCAGTCGTACATCGTTTTCGCGGCGCCGAGGATCGGGTAGTCACGCGGGTGCTGCCCTCAGCGCACCGTGTAGCCCCGTCCCTTGAGACAGGCGGCATCGGCGCGCAGGTAATCGCTGCGCTTCTGCGCCACCTGCGCGGCCGGGACGCCGCCGCCAGGCAGCGTCGGATCGAAGCCGCTCTGCGCGAGCGCCCAGCGATGACAGTCGAACTCGTCCTGCGACTGCTGTGCCGCCGACTGACCATTGCCGGGGTAGACGAACAGGCGCTCGCTGGGCGGCGCCCGGGTGGTGGCGCGCTGCTCGATTCCGGCGGGTGGAGTCACGACCTGGTAGGCATCCCGGGTGTCGTCCCAGATGTAGTACGTATCGTTGGCATAGTAGTAGGGAGCTCCGTACCACCATATCGTCGTGAAGTACGGCGGCAGCCACGGCACGAATACGCCGATGGGAGCCGCCCAGACTACCCACGCGCCGCGATGCCACCGGTACCAGTTGCCGGCCTGATACCAGTACCGTCCGCCGTGCGGCCCGTACAGCGCGCCGAGCGAGCCGCGAGGCGGACGGTGAATCGTATAGCCGCGATTGTAATAGTAACGGTTGTTGGAAAAGCGCCGGTCGAAGTGCTGGTGGGGAACGCCGCGGATCCGGCCGCCGGCCGCATGCTGGCCCAGTGCCGTGCCGCAGGCGGCGCTCGAGAGCAACGCCAGGGCGGCGAGCGCCGTCCAGTCGCGCAGCAGATGTCTGTGCTTCATGTCGTCACCGGTGTCAGATGTCTCGGGTGCACACCAGCCGTCCGAATCAGCGCACTTCGTATCCCCTGCCGACCAGGCAGGCGGTGAGCGCGCGAACGTACTCGCGCGCCTGCTCCTCGAGAACGGCAGTCCAGGCGTCCTCGGCACGTGTTTCGGCCTGCTCCCGCGCCTGTTGCGTCGCGGCGGATTCGGCGATGCCGCCAACGACCGCGCCGGCGATTGCGCCGAGGAGGGCGCCCCGGCCGGCTTGCCACGGACGTGAGAGGGCCGCGCCAACCACGGCGCCGGCCACCGCGCCGGTGGCAACGCCCGCGCCCGGGACCGGACCGGTGGAGACCGCCACGCGCAGGTGCGGCGGCAGATCGGCGGCGCTGGGATCAAAGCCGGTCTGCTGCACGGCCCAGTTGTGGCACTCGTAGCGGTCGCGGTCCTGGCGCTCGGCGGGCTGACGGCGCAGCGGATAGACGAAAACCCGGGTCTCAGGCTGCACCGGAGGCGCTGCCGGGCGGCTGGGCTCGCTGACGCACGCGGTTGAGGTCAAGAGCATCACCATGACACCGACCCGCGCATGCGCCCGGAGGATCTCCGCTACGCGCGTCATGACTCAGACTCCTGCTGTCGATCGCACGTCCGTTCGATTCCGTCGCGCGAATTTCTAACCCATCGCCCTGCCCGGGGATATCCGCACAAACCGCCACTCGCCACCCGGGCGGCGCGGTGCGAAAGCACTCATATCCCGCGGGAGCGGCCGGTACCGCGGTGCGAGGACGCTTGCGCGGACCCGGCCCGGGCAGCCGCCCCGGTGCAACGCGCGGCACGAGGCCCGGACGGTGCCGCCTCGTCCGGGGACAGGCCGCCGGCCGGACGATAATCGCGCAGCGCCATCGATCCACCGCAGCCCATGAGCCGCTGGCCGCGCCCGCCGTTACACAACTGCCAATTGCGTCAAATTTTACGGGCAACGTCCCGCCATCGGCCGGGGTAGTATCCGTTACGCAAGACGGGGGGACCGGCGCCACACTGCCTTGGCTGAGACGCGCAATGAAGATGCCACCATGACAGATCCGGCACGATCGTTGCGATGCAGGGCGACGATGATCGCAGTGAGTGCGGCACCCGCCACGCGGTGTCGCTACCGGTTCGAGAGTATTCAACGCGGCGCGCATACCCGTGCCGAAGACCGCTGCCGTCAGGGCGTGGCGGGGCGTTCCCGTGCATTGCCGGATGACAGCCGCGGCCGCATCGCGGGCGTGCCGGGCGCACCGCCGGTGTTTCCCGGACAGTGACTCGTGCGCCGCACCATGGAATCCGACAGCCAGACGGCGCGTGAGATTCACGGCCTCGAGACCGGTGGCAGTATCCTGCAGGCGCCGCCCGCCCGGGAGCGCGATGCCAATGGTCGCCGGGCCGACACGGTGAGCCAACTGTTGGACAGCCTGGGGCAGAGAACCGTCGACCTGCTCGCGCAACGGCAACAGCTGCTCGATCTGCAGGCGTTGTACCGGGCGCTGCTGCATTGCGGCGATGTGTTGATTCAAAGCCGGCGGGAGCAGGAGATGCTCGTGAGTCTCTGTGCCAAACTGGCGCAGGACACGCCGTTTCATGCCGCATGGATCGGCCGGCCGGGCTCATCCAAGCGATTCGATGTCCTCGCCGTGGCGGGTGAGGGCGCGGCCGAGGCCCATGCGGCGCTTGTGCCAGCGACTGTC